>DASSGI010000301.1:0-7945 GCA_035857655.1 Casimicrobiaceae bacterium
GTCGGCATTCTCGACGAGCCGCAGCAGGATCTCGCGGCCCTGAGGGTGCTTCAGATTCACCGCGATCCCGCGCTTGTTGCGATTGAGCATCATGAACGGCCCCGAAACGCCGTTGACGAGCGGTTCGCGGTAGCTGCGCGCATCGTCGCCGCCCGGGATCTTCTCGACCTTGACGACGTCGGCGCCCATGTCGGCGAGCATCATCCCGCACGTGGGGCCCGCCATGATCTGCGCGAGCTCGAGCACGCGCATCCCGGCAAGCGGTCCGGGATGCGAGCCTGACGTGCCCTTCGCGTCGGCCATTTCCTATCGTCCGACGAACTGCGGTTTGCGCTTCGCGAGGAACGCCGCGTGGCCGATCCGGAAGTCTTCGGTGTCGAAGCAGTCGAAGCACTCGTCGTATTCGGCTGCGGTCAGAGGACGCGAATCGGCGAGACGGCGCGCGAAGCGCTTGTGCCAGCGCGCGACGAGCGGGGCGCCTTCGGCGATCCGCTGCGCTGTGGCGAGCGCCTCGGCGGCGACTTCGCCGTCGGCGACGACACGCGTGACGAGTCGCTTCTCCTTCGCTTCAGTGGCGTCGAAGATCCGGCCCTCGAGCAGGATCTCGAGCGCGACGTCGGGTCCGACGAGGCGCACGAGCGGCGCCATTTCCGGATACGCCATCACGAGCCCCAGGTTCTTGATCGGCGCACCGAACCGGCTCGACTCGCCGCAGATCCTGATGTCGCACAGCGCTGCGATCTCGAGTCCGCCGCCGACGCAGATGCCGTGGATCTGCGCGACCAGCGGATGTCTGCATTCGGCGAGCGACTTCGCGGTCGCGTGCATCACCCGTCCGTAGTCGATCGCCTGCGCCTTGTTCGACCGCGCGACGGGGAACTCACCGATGTCGTTGCCCGGCGAAAACGCTTTCTCGCCGGCGCCGCGAATGATCACGCAGCGCAATGCATCGTTAGCAGAGAGTCCGCTGACCACGTTACCCAGCTCGCCCCACATCGCTTGGGTGAGCGCGTTGAGCTTTTCGGGCCGGTTCAGCACGACCGTTGCGATCGGCCCGTCGAACGCTACGGCAATGAGATCGGTCATCGCTCGCTTTCGTCTCGATCGAACAGCGTTCGCGAGTATAGCGCTCGCGATTCACCGCCGCCGATCTCGAGAATCGTCGCGAACTGCTCGCGCCTTTCCCTTGCGACGGCCGCGCGAATGTGGATAAGATGCCAGGCAAAGGCCAAGACCAAGACCAAGACACCCATAGGAGGAAGACAAATGAGCAAATTCGCGAAAAGCGCCTGCGCGCTGGCGATCGTGGTTGCGAGCGCCCCCGCCGTGGCGTGGGAGCCCACGAAGCCCGTCGAGATCGTCGTTGCCGCCGGCGCCGGCGGCGCCTCCGATCAGATGGCGCGGATGATGCAGGCTGCGATACAGAAGAACAACCTGATGAAGCAGCCGATGGTCGTCTCGCTCAAGGGCGGGGCGTCGGGCGCCGAAGCGCTGATGTACATGAAATCGAGCGAAGGCGATCCCAACAAGGTGCTGATCGCGTATTCGCTGATCTACATGCTGCCGCTCGCCGCCAAGATCCCGTTCAACTGGCGCGACCTGACGCCGGTGTCGGTGATCGCGATGGACCAGTTCGTGCTGTGGGACAACACGACGCTTCCGTACAAGAACGTGAAGGAGTTCCTCGCCGCCGCGAAGACCGCCAATCCTCCGTTCAAGATGGGCGGCACGGGCAGCAAGCGCGAGGACCAGGTCGTCACCGCGTTCATCGAAAAGAAGACGGGGGCGAAGTTCGCGTATCTGCCGTACAAGTCCGGCGGCGAGGCCGCCACGCAGCTCGTCGGCAATCACACGGCGTCGAACGTCAACAACCCTTCCGAGAACCTTGAGGTGTGGCGCGCGGGTCAGGTGCGCGCGCTCTGCGTCTTCGACAAGGAGCGGATCAGCTACAAGACGAAGGTCACCGACACGCAGTCGTGGAACGACATCCCGACGTGCAAGGAAGAAGGACTCGACGTCCAATACCTGATGCTGCGCGCGATGTTCCTCCCCGGCAAGGTATCGCCTGACGTCACCGCGTTCTACGTCGATCTCTTCAAGAAGCTCGCGCAGACCGCGGAATACAAGGAGTACATGGAAAAGCAGGCGCTCAAGCCCGTCTTCCTCACCGGCAAGGAGATGCTGACGTTCCTCGAGGAGGACGACGCGCTCAACAAGAACCTGATGACGGAAGCCGGGTTCGTCGAGAAGTAGGCTCGCCGGCGCGCTACGGCAGTGCCTGACGTCGAGCCGCCGGACGCCGAGGACCGCTCGCCGCCGGTCACGACGACCGGCAAGGTCGAGATCGTCATCTACCTGCTGCTGATCGCGCTCGCGCTGGTCCTCGGCTACGACAACGTCAGGAGCGGCGCCGGCTGGGCGAAGGACGGCCCGCAGTCGGGCTACATGCCGTTCTACCTTTGCGTGATCCTGGGCGGCGCGTCGCTGTTCGGGCTCGCGAGCGTCTGGGTGAAGCGTGCGGACGGCGCAAAGACCTTTGTCACGCGCGAGGCGTTCCGGCGTGTGCTGCAGGTGTTCGTGCCGACGCTGCTCTTTTGCGTCGCGTTGCAATGGCTCGGTCTCTACGTCGCGAGCTTCCTGCTGATCGCGGGCTTCATGCGCTTCATCGGCCGGATCGCCTGGTGGAAGTCGCTGCTCACCGCTCTCGTCTTCTCACTCGCGATGTTCCTGACGTTCGAGCTCGCCTTCGACGTGCTGATGCCGAAGGGCCCGATCGAAGCGCTGTTCGGGCGGTAACGGCGACCGCTTTGTCATGGAAGCGCTGAGCCTTCTCCTTCACGGCTTCGCGGTCCTCATCACGTGGAAGACGCTGTCGCTGATGATGGTGGGGCTGCTGCTCGGCGTGTTCGTCGGCGTGCTGCCCGGGCTCGGCGGTCCGAACGGCGTCGCGATCCTGCTGCCACTCACGTTCACGATGGATCCGACCGCGGCGATCGTGATGCTCTCGTGCATCTATTGGGGCGCGCTCTTCGGCGGCGCGATCACGTCGATCCTGTTCAACATCCCCGGCGAAGCGTGGTCGGTCGCGACGACCTTCGACGGCTATCCGATGGCGCAGCAGGGCAAGGCGGCCGAAGCGCTGACCGCAGCGTTCACGTCATCGTTCATCGGCTCGTTCGTCGCCGTCGTGCTGATCACGTTCCTCGCGCCCGGCATCGCGTCGTTCGCGCTGCGCTTCGGCCCGCCGGAATTCTTCGCCGTCTACTTCCTGACGTTCTGCTCGTTCGTCGGACTGGGGCGCGAGGCGAAGCACAAGACGATCATCTCGATGGCGCTCGGATTGCTGCTCGCGGCGGTCGGAATGGACACAGTTTCGGGACAGCTGCGGATGACGTTCGGATTCAGTCCGCTTCTGCGCGGCATCAACTTCCTGGTCGCGGTGATCGGCCTCTTCGGCATCAGCGAGATCCTGCTCACGATGGAGGAACGACTTGCGCTGCGCGGCCATGCGGCGGCGATCAAGCTCGAGGTCGTGCTGAAGGTCTGGAAGGAGATGCCGCGCTACTGGGTGACGCTGCTGCGCTCCTCGGCGATCGGATGCTGGCTCGGCATCACGCCCGGCGGCGCGATCGCCGCGTCGTTCATGGGCTACAACCTCGCGAAGCGCTTCGCGAAGGATCCGTCGGCGTTCGGCAAGGGACGGATCGAAGGCGTGTTCGCGCCCGAGACGGCGGCGCACGCGTCGGGAACCTCAGCGCTTCTGCCGATGCTCGCGCTGGGGATTCCGGGCTCCGGTACGGCGGCGATCCTGCTGGGCGGACTGATGGTTTGGGGGTTGAATCCCGGTCCGCTGCTGTTCGTCGAGCACAAGGATTTCGTGTGGGCGGTGATCGCGTCGATGTACCTCGGCAATATCGTCGGGCTCGTGATCGTCCTCACGACCGTGCCGGTCTTCGCGTCGATCCTGCGCGTGCCGTTCGCCGCGGTGGCGCCGATGATCATAGTGTCGTGCGCAATCGGCGCGTACGCGATCCAGAACGCGATGTTCGACGTGTGGCTGATGCTGCTCTTCGGCGTCGTCGGCTACGTGTTCAAGAAGATCGGCGTGCCGCTCGCGCCGTTCACGCTTGCGCTCGTGCTCGGCAACCGCAGCGAGGATGCGTTCCGCCTGTCGATGATCGGCGCAGGCGGCGACCTGCGCGTGTTCTGGTCGAACGGGCTCGTCGGCTCGATCAGCACGCTCGCCGTGATCCTGCTGTTCTGGCCGTTGATCGCGCGGATCTTCGAAGGCGCTGGACGTCTGCTGCGAAAGTAGGGGCGCCCGCTACGCCGCGCGCGCGAACGCCGACTCCGCGGTCTCGGCAAGATAATCGATCGCAGCCTGTGTCCCGCCCTTGCGATGCGGAACTTCTGCGAGCGCGAGACCCATCTCGACGCCGGCGAGCGTGCCGCAGAGCATCAGGTCGTTGAAGTGGCCGAGGTGGCCGATGCGGAATATTTTTCCGCTCAGCTTGCCGAGACCCTGGCCGAGCGACATGTCGAAGCGCTCGAGGATCACCTTGCGCAGCGCGTCGGCGTTGTGTCCGTCGGGGACGACGATCGCCGTCAATGTCGAGCTGTAGAGCGCAGGATCGGCGCACAGTATTTCGAGCCCCCACGCGCGAATCGCGCGCCGCGTCGCCTCGGCAAGCCGATCGTGGCGCGCGAAAACGCGGTCGAGACCTTCCTCGAACAGCATCTCGAGCGCCGCGGCGAGACCGTAGAGTAGGTTCGTCGCCGGCGTATACGGAAAGAATCCCGCCGGATTGACGGCGAGCATTTCCTGCCAGTCCCAATAGGAGCGCGGAAGCTTCGCTTTCTTCGACGCCGCGAGCGCCTTCGCGCTGATCGCGTTGAACGAAAGGCCGGGCGGCAGCATCAGCCCCTTTTGCGACCCGCCGACCGTGACGTCGACGCCCCATTCGTCGTGACGATAGTCGATCGAGGCGAGCGAGCTGATCGTGTCGACCATGTAGAGCGCCGGATGGCCCACGCGGTCGATCGCGGCGCGCACGTCGGCGACCTTGCTGGTGACGCCGGTCGACGTTTCGTTGTGGACGACGCACACCGCCTTGATCGCGTGACCGCTGTCCGCGGCAAGCCGCTTCGCGATCGCATCCGGATCGGCGCCGTGGCGCCAGTCGCCTGGAATGAACTCGACGACGAGCCCCAGCCGTTCGGCGAGCTTCTTCCAGAGCGTCGCGAAGTGACCGGTCTCCGCCATCAGCACGTGATCGCCCGGAGAAAGCGTGTTGACGAGCGCGGCCTCCCACGCGCCGGTCCCCGACGATGGGTAGATGACGACGTCGCCGGCGGTCTTGAACACTTTCTTCATCCCGGCGATAACGGTCTTGCCGAGCGCGGCGAATTCGGGTCCGCGATGGTCGATCGTCGGCCCGTCGATCGCGCGCAGCACGCGATCGGGAACGTTCGTCGGACCCGGGATTTGCAGGAAGTGGCGGCCGGAGTGAAGCTGATTCAGCGGGTTCATGGGTGTGGACCTTGATGAGCGAACGACAGCGAAGCGTGCAGCTTTAGCGCCTTCGGGGCGGCAGCCCGCAAGCACCCATGCTACTGACCTTTGCCGCGTGCCGGCAAGCGATCGCCCTGGCGGCCCCTTGCGGGTAGCGGGCGAGCCTTGGTCCAGCGAGACTCCACTACAATCGCTGACCATGGCGATTATCGGCCCCGGCGATCTCGCCGCGCGTCTTGCGCGCGTCGTCCAAGGCGACGTGCTGTTCGACGCAGCCTCGCGCGGCCGCTATGCGACCGACGCGTCGATCTACCAGGTCGAGCCGGTCGGCGTGCTCGTTCCGAAGACGGTCGACGACGTGCGCGCGGCGATTGCGCTCTGCCGCGAGCAGAAGGTGCCGCTGCTGCCGCGCGGCGCCGGGAGCTCGCAATGCGGGCAGACGGTCGGCGCGGCGCTCGTCATCGACCAGAGCAAGCATCTCAACCGGATCGGCGCGTTCGATCGCAACGCGATGACGATCGACGTCGAGCCGGGCGTCGTGCTCGACCAGCTCAACGCGCATCTCAAGCCGGATGGCGTCTGGTTTCCCGTCGACGTGAGCACGTCGGCGCAGGCGACGCTCGGGGGAATGGCCGGCAATAATTCGTGCGGCTCGCGCTCGATCGCCTACGGCAACATGGTGCACAACGTCGTCGCAATCGACGCGATTCTCTCGGACGGAACCGAGGCGCGCTTCGGCACCGAGCGCACGATGAACGGTGCACCGGCGCGCGTTGCAGCACTCGTCCGCGAACTCGCAGCGATCGGCGCGCGCGAGCACGACGAGATCGAGCGCAACGTGCCGAAGGTTCTGCGCCGCGTCGGCGGCTACAACATCGACGTGTTCCATCCGCAGAGCGAAAAGCCATACACGCCGGATAACAGCGTCAACTACGCGCAGCTTCTCGTCGGAAGCGAGGGGACGCTCGCGTGGACGCGTGCGCTCACGCTCAAGCTTGCGCCGCTGCCGGCGAGCCGTGTTCTCGGCGTCGTCAATTTCCCATCGCTCTTCCGGGCGATGGAATGCGCGCAGCACATCGTGAAGCTCAGGCCCGCGGCGGTCGAGCTGGTCGACCGAACGATGATCGGCCTTGCGCGCGACAACCCGGCGTTTCGGCCGGTGGTCGATCGCGTGCTGATCGGCGCGCCCGATGCAATCCTGCTCGTCGAGTTCATCGGTGAAACGCGCGAAGCGCCGACCGCGAGGCTCCGCGATCTCGTCGCGCTGATGGGCGATCTGATGCTTGCAGGCAGCGTCGTCGAGATGACCGATGCTGCGGCGCAGAAAGCGCTGTGGGACGTCCGCAAGGCCGGGCTCAACATCATGATGAGCCTCAAAGGCGACGGGAAACCGGTGTCGTTCATCGAGGATTGCGCGGTGCCGCTCGAGCATCTCGCCGAATACGTCGATCGATTGACGCAGGTGTTCGCGCGGCACGGCACGCGCGGCACGTGGTACGCGCACGCTTCTGTCGGAACGCTGCACGTGCGGCCGATCCTCGACATGCGCCGCGACGGTGCCGCAAAAATGCGCGCGATTGCCGACGAAGCGAGCGAGCTCGTGCGCAGCTACAAGGGCGCGTACTCGGGCGAGCACGGCGACGGGCTCGTCCGCAGCGAATGGGTCGGCTGGCAGTTCGGCCCGCGATTGACGCACGCGTTCGGAGAGATCAAGGCACTCTTCGATCCGCTCGGCATCATGAATCCGGGGAAGATCGTCAATCCGACGAAGATGGACGACGCATCGCTGTTCCGCTTCCGTCCGGGCCAGCGCACCGAAGCGCTCGCTACCGCGCTCGACTGGTCCGCGTGGAACGTGCAGAACGATCCCGTCGCCGAGACGCTGACCCGGCCCGGCACCGGCGGCGATCCTGCGCTCGGTTTCGCCAAAGCCGTCGAGATGTGCAACAACAACGGCCACTGTCGCAAGTTCGACGCCGGAACGATGTGCCCGAGCTACCGCGTGACGCGCGACGAGGAGCATCTGACGCGCGGCCGCGCGAACACGCTGCGGCTCGCGCTGTCGGGACAGCTCGGTCCCGGCGCACTGACTTCGGAGCCCGTTGCGCGCGCGCTCGACCTCTGCGTGAGCTGCAAGGGTTGCAAGCGCGAATGCCCGACCGGCGTCGACATGGCGAGGATGAAGATCGAGGTCTTGTATCACCGCCAGCGCGTGCACGGAATCGCGCTCAAGGATCGGTTGATTGCTTCGCTGCCGCGCTGGGCGCCGCGCGCCGCGCGCGTGCCGTGGCTCGTCAACCTCCGCGATACGCTGCCGGGTGCCGCGGGACTGTTCGAAGGCTGGCTTGGATTCGCAGCGCAGCGGACGTTGCCACGATGGCGGAGCGACACGTTTTTGCAGGATGGGCGGCAATCGCCCGACGAGGGTGCCGC
>DASSGI010000302.1:0-2105 GCA_035857655.1 Casimicrobiaceae bacterium
GTTCTCGATCTCCGATGCCTACGCAAACCGCTCGATGCAATCGCAGCTGCTGCGCGCATTCAAGCGATCGCTGCGCGTGTGGTGGGAGGGAATGGGCTGTGGTTTCCCGCTGCTCGCGCCGATCCTGATCGCGATCGCCTACGAACGCGTCATCGAGAACCAGGAGACCGACTGGGACTTCGCGCAGGATTGCCTTGCTACCTACGCTCCGCCCGGAATTCTGAACACGCTGACCGGCGTGTGCGGTCTTGCCGCAATGCTGTGGCTCTACGGCGTCGCGTGGCACCAGCCACTCGCCAACACGCTCGCGTCGTTCAGCAAGAAGGTCGTGGGCTCGCTGCCTTCCGCGACGTCGCTGCTGCCGACCGGTATTGGCAGCAACATCGCCGGCATTGCCGGGGAGATCACGCGTCTCGGCGGAAGCACGGGAAGCGCGGCGCCCGCGGACGCTGCGCCGAAGGCGCCGTCGGGCGCGCCCGTCGATTCTGATCTCGCGCTGATATTCGCCGAGCGCCGCGCGAAGGCGGCCGTCCTGAAGGTCGAAGGCCCGCGGATGCTCGCTGCCGGCAACTACCGCCGCGCGGTCGAGCTTTGCACGAGCTGGGCCGATCTCGAGCTCAACAACGCCGACGCATGGCGTTGCGTCGGGCAGGCGCAAGCGGCGCAGGGCAATCACCAGGACGCGCTCTACGCGTTTCGCAAGGCGAAGCAGATCGACCCGAGCGACAAGAGCCTCGACGCTGCGATCGACCGCAGCCAGAAGGGAATCGTCGGCGACTTCCTGAATCGCTATCGCAAGTAGCGGCGCACTTTCTCGAGTAGCGTGGTCGTCGAATGCGCGGTCGCGAAAGGGATCGCGACGAAGCGACCGCCGACAGCGATCACCTCGGCAGCGCCCGCCGTGGTGTCTGCCGTGTAATCGCCGCCCTTCACGAGCACATCCGGCCGGCAGGCGACGATCAGCTCGCGCGGCGTGTCGGTGTCGAATGGAACGACAAGATCGACGGCCTCGAGCGCCGCGAGCACCGCCATGCGATCTGCGAGCGTGTTGAGGGGCCGATCCGGTCCCTTGCCGAGCCGGCGTACGGAATCGTCGGAATTGACGGCGACGACGAGCGAAGCGCCGAGGCCGCGCGCCTGGTCGAGGTAGGTGACGTGACCACGGTGCAGAACGTCGAACACGCCGTTGGTGAACACGAGCGGACGAGCGAGCCCCGCGATGCGCGCGAGCGCCGTGTCGGCCCTCGCCAGCTTGGCGACGTAGCGCGGTGCCTGCGTGCCGTCCTGCGCGGACATGGTGTTGACAGGCCCTAGTTCGTGTATTCGAAAACCTTGACGACGCGCGCCACACCGTCGGTCGTCGCCGCAACCTGCGCCGCCCTGTCGCCTTCCGAGCGCGAGACGATCCCCATCAGATAGACGACGCTGCGCTCGGTGACGACCTTCACGTAGATCGTCTTCACCGCATCGGAGTCGAGCATCCGCGCCTTGACCTTCGAGGTGATGTAGCTGTCGTTGCTTCGCGCCCCGAGGTCCGTCACGGGTCCAATCACCATCTCGTCGTACACGTTGCGCACGCGGTCGCTCGCGCCGCGGGCCATCCGGGCGATCTCGCTCTTCACCTCGGCGTTCGGCGACTCGCCGGTGACCAGCACGTTACCGTTATAGCTCGTCACGTTGAGATGAATCTCGTTGCCCCAGCGGGTTCCGGCCTCGGACTCGACCTTGAGCTCCACCGCGCCGTCGTCGGCCTGCGCGACCGTCGATCGCCGATCGACGGCCACCATCGTCGCCCCCGCTGCGCCCGCGACGATGACCGGCACGCATCCCTGCAGGATACTGGCAGCCGCGGCGGCCAGGAAGAAAACGAAAGCGCAGACGGCGGACGATCGCGACGCGAACGTCGTCACCCGTCCTCTCCAAGCAGCGTGTTGTCGATCGCGTCGCACAGACAATGGATCGTCAACAGATGGCATTCCTGGATCCTGGCCGTGCGCTCGTGGGGCACGCGTATCTCGATGTCGGCGGGCTCGATCATCGCGCCGACGCGGCCGCCGCTCTTGCCGGTCAGCGCGACGACGCGCATCTCGCGGTCGTGCGCCGCT
>DASSGI010000303.1:0-4117 GCA_035857655.1 Casimicrobiaceae bacterium
GTCTGCACCAGCATCACCAGATCCATCAGCTTGGCGACATTGAATCCGTTCCCCGGAGGGACGAGCTTTTCGCACACCAGCAGCTTCGTGCGCTCCGACATCACCTTCGCGCAACTCCCGAGGATCCGCAGGCAGTCGGCGTCGCTCCAGTCGTGCAGGATGTGTTTCATGAAGTAAGCCTCCGCGCCCGCGGGAACCGTTTCGAAGAAGCTTCCGCTCTGCGTCCGGACGCGATCCGCAACACCCTGCTCGCGCAGATGCTCGCGCGCCCGCTCGACGACGTGAGCGAGATCGAACAGCACGCCGTTGAGCTTCGGGTTTGCGCGGACGATTGCCGCCAGCGTGCTTCCCATGCCGCCGGCGATGTCGACGAGCGTTCCGAATTGCGCCCAGTCATAAGCCTCGACGACGGCGTCGTTCAGAAGCCGCGACGAGGTGACCATGGCCTCGTCGAAGCGGCGCGCCGAATCGGGATGCTGCGCCAGGAACTCGAAGAACGGGATTCCATGGATGTGCCTGAAGCTCGGCTGTCCCGACCGAACGCTGTGCTCCAATCCGGACCACGCCTGCCACGGCGCCGCCTCGCCGTACATCCGGGCGAGATCGCGCATCGATCCGGGCACCGCGCCGCGAAGGAACTCGGAGCGCGGCGTATTGGCATAGCGCCCGTCGGCGAGCTCCTCGAAAACGCCGAAGCTCGCGCACGCTCGGAGCAGACGATTCAGCGTCGCAGGATCGGCGCGCACCTCGCGCGCCAGCGCATCGCGCCCTTTCGGTCCGCTCGCCAGCGCATCGGCGACGCCGAGCTCGGCAGCGACCTGCAACGCGCGCGAAACGACGAATCCCATCAGAAGGCCGCGCATCTGCAGTTGCGCATCGTCAGTGTCCATTTGTTTCATTTGTAGCGATCCTCTCTGCAAGCCAGACAACCCCCGTACACTCGCGACGACATCGGCCGGGCCGACGCGACCGCCGCGCGCGTCGCAGCAAGACAACACCTTCAACGCCGTTCGGCCCCGGCGCAGGTCCATTTGGCGCCTTCGCGTTGACGCCTGTTCGACGTGCATTCTAGTATCGATGGATTACCCTGGCGATCGTGCGTCGCGACTGCGGGAGTCGACTTCGACGCCGATTCATTTCCATGACGATCTCACGGGCATGGCTGGCGCTGGCCCTGTCGCTGATTGCCGCGAGCGCAGCGGCCGAAACGGGCATCGTCACGCTCGCCGAGGGCGGCGCACGGCTGCTGCGCGGCACGACGTGGTACAAGCTCGTCGTCGGAGCACGCATCGAGGAAGCCGACATCATCGAGGCGCCCGACCGCTCGCAAACGCAGATCGAGCTCGCGTCAGGTTCGCGAATGAATCTCGTCGGCGGCGGAAAGATCTACCTCGTTCCGGCGACAGCGAAGGGGGCGCCGATCGTCGTGATGCTGCCGATGGGGTGGCTCAAGGCCGCCGGCAAGGCACCTGGCGTGCGCGTTCGGACCGCGCCGTTCGACCTCGCCGTCGGCGACGGCGTGCTGGTCGTGCATGCGAACGGTCCGGCCGTCGAGTTTTTCGTGGAATCGGGCAGCGCGAGACTGATCGAGTTGACGGCGAACGGCGCCGATGGCGCGGCGCGCGATCTCAAGTCGGGCGAGTACGCGTCGAAGGCGGCGACGGGTTCCATCGCGACGGGACAGCGCCCACCGAAGGCGTTCGTCGAGGCGATGCCTCGACATTTCGCCGATGCGCTTCCCACGCTCGCCGATCGCATCAAGGCAAAGCCCACGCTCGTCGTCGATCACGAGATCACGTACGCGGAAGCCGAGCCATGGCTCGCAGGGCGCGACCGGGCAGCGTTCGAGAAGCGCTTCGCGAGCCGGCTGCGCGACCCCGCGTTCCGGAGCGCGGCGCTGCCCAACCTCGCGCGCTACCCGATGTGGGACCGCATGCTGAACCCGGAGAAGTACGCGCCCAAGGACAAGTCGGCGCCAAAAGGCGAGGCCGTAAAATAAATCGCTTGCGCATCTGCTAAAGGCACAGCATGAAGCTCATCTGGAAATTCAATCTCGTTCTGCTCGGCATTTTCGTGCTCGGGTTCCTGATCGCCGGGTTCATCTCGTACCGGTCGCTGCAAGCGAACGCGCGCGAAGAGATCCTGCAGAATGCGCGGCTGATGATGGAGTCGGCGCTTTCCGCCCGCAACTACACGATCGCGCAAGTGAAGCCGCTGCTCGACACGCAGATGAAGTACCAGTTCCTGCCGCAGACGGTGCCGGCCTACGCGGCAACCGAGCAGTTCAACGAGCTGCGCAAGAAGCACCCGGATTACGCGTACAAGGAAGCGACGCTCAATCCGAGCAATCCGCGCAACCGCGCTTCCGACTGGGAGGCCGACGTCGTCAACGTGTTCCGCAACACATCGACGACGACTGAGATCATCGGCGAGCGGGATACACCGACCGGCCGCTCGCTCTACCTCGCGCGCCCGATCCAGATCAAGAGCAAGGGTTGCCTCGACTGCCACAGCACCGTCGATGCAGCTCCGAAGACGATGCTCGATCTGTACGGCAATGCGAACGGCTTCGGCTGGAAGATGGAAGAGGTCATCGGTGCCCAGATCGTTTCCGTGCCGATGACGGTGCCGATCGAGCGCGCGCAAAAGACGTTCACGACGTTCATGGGCTCACTCGCCGTTGTCTTCGTCGCGATATTCGTGCTCCTGAACCTGATGCTCTATACGATGGTGATCCGCCGGGTCACGCATCTCGCCGGCATCGCCGACCAGGTGAGCCTCGGCAACATGGAAGCCGGCGACTTCAAGACGAAGAGCAAGGATGAGATCGGCGTGCTGACCGAAGCGATGGGCCGGATGAAGGCGAGCCTCGTCCAGGCGATGAAGATGCTCGAGGCATGATGGCGGATCGCGAGGCTTTCGGTCGTTTGCGGATCGGCGAGCGATAACCAGGTCGCGATGATCCATCCCGAGCGCCTCGGCAAATACGAGATCCGGAGCGTCCTCGGCAAGGGCGCGATGGGGATCGTCTACAAGGCGTTCGACCCGCACATCGAGCGCTTCGTCGCGATCAAGACGATCCGCAAGGATACGGTCGAGCCCGAGCTCGCGGCGCAGTACATGGCGCGGTTCAAGAACGAAGCGAAGGCCGCCGGCCGGCTCCAGCATCCGAACATCGTCAGCGTCTACGAGTACGGCGAGGACGACAAGGTCACGTTCATTGCGATGGAGTACGTCGAGGGCGCGGGGCTGCGCGAGTATCTGAATCGGCGCGCGAGCTTCGACTTCGGCCAGCTCGCCGCGCTGATGGAGCAGCTCCTCGAGGCGCTCGAATTCGCGCATGCGCGCGGAGTCGTTCATCGCGACATCAAGCCGTCGAACCTGATCATCACCAATCAGGGCCAGCTCAAGGTCGCGGACTTCGGAATCGCGCGCGTCGACACGTCGAATCTGACGATGGTCGGGATGACGATAGGCACGCCGCCGTACATGTCGCCGGAGCAGATTCGCGGTTTCGTGGTCGATCATCGTTCGGATCTCTTCAGCACCGGCATCGTTCTCTACGAGCTTCTCACCGGGGAGAGGCCATTCGGCGGAAATCTCGAATCGGTCACCTACAAGATCTGCCACGACGATCCCGAGGCGCCGTCGAAGCGCTCGGCGCTCAAGCTGCCCGTCGAAGTCGATCACCTCGTCGCGAAGGCGCTCGCGAAGGAGCCCGAAGAGCGATTTCAGGACGCGCGCACGTTTCACGACGCTCTGCGCGAGGTGACGCGAATGTCGGTGCAGGTCGACGACGGCTCGAGCACCACCCTCGTCAACATCGGCACGCTGATGCTCGGCAAGCCCGCGCCGGCGTGGGACGACGAGACGCTGCGCACCGCCGAGCACGAGCTCGCCCGCGTTCTCGGTCCGATGGCGAAGCTTATCGTCCGCAAGGCCGCTGCCCAGACGAACGATCGAGTCGAGCTCTGCTCGATCCTCGCCGACAACATCGTCGACCTCGAGATGCGACGGAAATTCGTCGACGCGTTCAACCAGACGAGCAGCGGCGTCCAGCGTGCGACCGGAGGCACGGGCGGCCGCAGTGCAACGGGCACGGGCGGCCGCGGTACGA
>DASSGI010000304.1:0-11928 GCA_035857655.1 Casimicrobiaceae bacterium
CACGCCGAGATCGTGGCTGATGAAGACGAAGCCGAGCCGCCGCGTCTCCTGGAGCCGGCGCAGCAGGATCAGGATCTGCGCCTGGATCGAGACGTCGAGCGCCGAGACGGGCTCGTCGGCCACGATGAAGTCCGGGTTGACCGCGAGCGCGCGCGCGAGGCCGATCCGCTGGCGCTGACCGCCGGAGAACTCGTGGGGATACCGCTTCGCGGCGTCGGCTGGTAGGCCGACAGTCTCCAGGAGCTCGCGAACTCGAGAGGCCGCCTCCCTCCGGGTCCCGATGCCGTGCGTCCGCAGCGGCTCGCCGATGATCCGGCCGACGCTGTGACGCGGATTGAGCGAAGCGTAAGGGTTCTGGAAGATGATCTGGATGCGGCGCTTGTACGGCATGAATTCGCGCTGCGACATCGCGAGGATGTCCCTCCCTTCGAAGATCGCCTCGCCGGCGCTCGCTTCGTGCAGTCGCATCAGCGTCAAGCCGACCGTCGTCTTGCCTGACCCGGATTCGCCGACGAGCCCGAGCGTCTTGCCCTTCGGCAGACGGAACGAGACGTCCTTGACCGCCTCGAACTTGCGCCGCCCGAAAAGACCCTCGCGCGAATAGAAGTCCTTGCCGAGCTTCTTGACGTCGAGAATGATCGGATCGATCGATGAGACGCCGCGCTTGCGCTCGGAGAGATTCATCGCGTGCGCGCCGCCGTCCATGAAGTCCTCGATCACCGGCAGCCGCACGGGACGCCGATCGAGTCGCGGCCGGCACTGCAGCAGCGCCTGCGTATAGGAGTCCTGCGGATTCTCGAACACGCGCTTCGACGGACCCTGCTCCTTGATCTCGCCGTTTCTCATCACGACGACGTAGTCGGCGATCTCGCCGACCACCGCGAGGTCGTGCGTGATGAAGAGCACCGCCATCTGGTGCCTGCGCTGCAGCTCGGCGATCAGATCGAGGATCTGCTTCTGGATCGTGACGTCGAGCGCGGTCGTCGGCTCGTCGGCGATCAGGAGCTTCGGCTCGCACGCGATCGCCATCGCGATCATCACGCGCTGCTGCTGGCCGCCTGACATCTGCGACGGATACGCGTTGACCTTGTATTCGGGATCTGGAATTCCGACTTCGTCGAGAAGCTCGATCGCCCGCTTGCGCGCCTGCGCGGGGCGCATTCCCATGTGCAGCCGCAACACCTCGGTCAGCTGATACCCGACGGTGAACACCGGGTTGAGCGACGTCATCGGCTCCTGGAAGATCATCGAGATCTGCGAGCCGCGGATGCCGCGCAGATTGGCTGCCGGCAGCTCGATGACGTTGCGCCCGTTGAACTCGATCCGGCTGCCCGGATCGACGATCGAGTTCTCGCGCGGCAACAGGCCGAGGATCGCGAGCGACGTCACCGACTTGCCGCTGCCCGACTCGCCGACCAGCGCGACCGTCGTATTCCGCGGGATGTCGAACGAGATGCCCTTGACGGCATCGAATACGTTGCTGCGATCGAGCCGGAACGAGACCTTCAGGTTGCGGATGCTGACGAGGGTTTCCATTTCCCGCTCCTACGCGCCGGCGAGGCCCTTGAGCTTCGGATCGAGCGCGTCGCGGAGCGCGTCGGTGAAGAGACTGAACGCGGTGACGAGGATCGCCATCGCCGTGCCCGCGGCGGCAAGCTGCCACCACTTGCCGAGGATCAGCTCGTTCTGCGCTTCGTTGAGCATCGATCCCCACGACACGACGTCGACGGGAACGCCGAAGCCCAGGAACGACAGGATCACCTCGGCCTTGATGAATCCGACCGTGTAGATCGACAGCTGCACCAGCACGACGTGGCTCACGTTCGGGAAGATGTGGACGAACATCCTCCGCGCGTTCGATGCGCCGATCGCGTCGGCCGCCTGCACGTATTCGCGCGCCTTGTGCTTCAGGTACTCGCCGCGGATCAGCCGGAACGTGCCCGTCCAGCCGGTGAGCCCGAGTATCAGGATGATCGTCAACGTTCCTTTCTGCTGCAGCACCGCGGCAACCGCGAGGATCAGCAGCAGGTACGGGATCGCGTTGAACACGCTGTAGAACCAGTTGAACGCATCGTCGACCCATTTGCCGTAGTAGCCGGCGATCGCGCCGAATATCGTGCCGAGGAACGTCGCCACCGCTGCTGCCGCGAGCCCGACGAAGATCGACGTCTCCGAGCCCTTGATCGTCTTCTTCAGCACGTCGCGGCCCCACTTGTCGCCGCCGAGCGGCAGCGTCGGCAGCCGTGCCTCGGCGACCTCGGCGCGCTTCTCCTTCGCGTCCTTCCGGATGTCGGCCATCACGTCGGCGAGCGGGTCGACGGATTTCTCGCCGGCGGCCGCCGGCGCCGGAGTCTCGGGGGCCGCGGCAGCCGAAGGCTTCTTCTCCCCTTTCAATTCGGCGAGAACGTCTGCCAGCGGATCGACGACGTCGCTCTTGTATTCGGTCGCCGGAACAGGCGCTGCGCCAGGCGCCGCGGGGGCGGCCGGCGCTCCCGCCTCGATGTCGGCGCCGATGAACGACGGCGGCGCGTAGTTGACGCCGACCTCCTTCGACCAGTCGCGCGCGATCAGGCCGGTGCCCGAGGCGATCATCATCAGGACGAACACGATGACGATCGCGAGCGACACCATGCCGACGTGGTCGGACTTGAGTCGCTTCCAGGCGAGCGCCCACAACCCGGGCGACACCGTGTGCGGAATCTCGCGTGACGTGCGTGACGGAGCCTTCAACGCGATGTCGTTCGCCATGACGGTCCCCTTCACTTGAGCTGGACCCGCGGGTCCGCCGCCTTGTACATGAGGTCGGCGAGCAGGTTCGAAGCCATCGTCGCGAATGCGACGTAGACGGTAAGCGCCTTGATCACCGGGAAGTCGGAGCGCTCGACCGCGAGAATCACCTCACGTCCGATGCCCGGAATCGAGAAGAAGCGCTCGATCAGGAACGCGCCGAGCAGCAGGCCCGGGAGGCCGGCCATCAGGTGCGTGATGATCGGGATCGACGCATTGCGCAGCACGTGGATCCACATGATGCGACCTTCGGAGAGGCCCTTCGCGCGGCCGGTGCGAACGTAGTCCTGGTTGATCTCGTCGAGGAAGAACGTTCGGTACAACCGCAAATTGGGCGCGATGCTGACGACGAGCGCGATCAGGATCGGCAGCGACGAATAGACGAAAAGGTTCTCGAGGAAGCTGTTCCCCCAGCCCTGCACCGGGAACCAGCCGAGCTTGTAGGCGAAGAAGTACTGGAAGACGATGATGTAGACGAGCACCGAGATCGACAGGCCGACCGTGCAGGCGATCATGACGGCGCGGTCGGTGAGCGAGCCGCGGACGTAGGCGACGGCGAGCGCCAGCGTGAGAGAGATCAGCGTGTCGAGGAAGAGCAGCGGCACGAGCACGGTGAGCGAGGGACCGAGGCGCGTGGCGAGGATGTTCGACACCCGCTCGTTCGTGCTCCACGACGACCCGAAGTCGCCGGTCAGCACCTGCTTCACGAAGATCCAGAGCTGAACGTAATAGGGCTGGTCGACGCCCAGCTGGCGGCGGATGTTGTCGATCTGCTCCTGGTTCGAGATCTTGCCCGCGAGCACGTAGGCGGGGTCGCCGCCGACGGCATTGAACAGGATGAACACCAGCAGGATGACGCCCAACATCGTCGGGATCATCTGCCACAGGCGTCGAATGATGTACGCGGTCATGGCCTAACTCCTCCTTCGGCCGGGCGGATCACGCGCCGGCACGCCGGCATCCTACTCCCGCTATTTCTTCTCCGCTGCGACGTCGATGTACGCCCACTCCTGGTGCAGGATCGGGTGCTTCTTGTAGCCGAGCACGCGCGGCTGAACCAGCATGTTGCGGTAGCGGCTGATGTCGAGTCGCCACGGCGCGTACGTCTCGATGATCTTCGCCATCTCGTGGTAGAGGCGGTTGCGCTCGGGAGAATCCGACATCTTCACCGCCTGCTCGTAGAGCTTGTCGTATTCGGGGATCTGCGCGCACGCGTTGTTGCTCTGGTAGATGTTCCTGCCGTAGAGGAGCTGCATGAAGTTGTCGCCGTCGGGATAGTCGGCGATCCATGCGGCAGTACGCATCTGCAGCTTGCACTGCTTCTCGAGCTTCAGCAGCTCGGCGAACTTTTCCTTCTGCACCTCCATCCGGATCCCGATCGAGTCGAACGTCTTCTTCCACATCTCGTCCTGCTGCCGGCCCAGCGAATCGGGACGCGATGCGTAACGAATCAAGAGCGGCTTGCCGTCGGGAAGCGTCCGGAAACCGTCGGCGCCTTTCTTGTAGCCGAACTTGTCGAGAAGCGCGTTGGCCGCTGCAGGGTCGTACTTGACGCTCGACTTGTAGGCAGGATCATGGCCCACGACGCCGGGCGGTATCGGGAACTGCGCCTCGACCGCCTGCCCGTTGCGAACGACCTTGATCTCCTCGGCGACCGGATACGCCATCGCCATCGCGCGGCGCAGCGCGATCTTCTCCTTCGCGAGGCCGCCGACGACTGGATCCTTCATGTTCCAGTAGTGATAGCTGATCTCGGGATCGACGAATCGCGAGAGCTTGACGCCCTTCTTCTTCATCTCGGGCGAAAGCGCGCCGTCGTTCAGGACCTTGGGCGCGAGCGGTCCCTCGAGGTTCATCAGGTCGAGCTCGCCGTTCTGGAACGCGAGGAGACGCGACTGATCCTCTTCCATGATGCTGATCTCGATGCGCCCGACCTGCGGCATCTTCTTGCCGTTCATCTCCTTGACGAGCTGCGCGTCCTCGGGATCGCTCCCCGCCTTGAAGTTCCAGACGAAGCCGCGATAGTCGGGGTTCGCCTCGAGGAAGATCTTCGACGAGCGAACCCACTTCACGAGCTTGTACGGGCCGGTGCCGACCGGGTTCGACATGATGCGGCCGCCTTCATCGGCATAAGCAGCGACGACTTCGCGCGCGACGGCCGACGTCGGTTCGTGTGCAAGAACGTACGGAAGGTTGTAGTCGGGCTGCTTCAGCTTGATGCGCAGCGTGTAGCGGTCGACCGCCTCGAGCCCGGGGATCTTCGCCGCATAGTCGAAGCTGCCCATCTCCTTCGCTTTCGCCGCCTGCTCGTCGAGACCGACGATCTTGCCGTCGACGAGCCACGTCCACGGCGAGCGGATCTTCGGATCGGCGAGGCGCTTCAGCGAGAAGATATAGTCGTCGGCAGTCAGCTCGCGCTTCTCGCCCTTGAACGCCGGATCGGGCGTGAAGTAGATCCCCTTCTTGACCTTGATCGTGTACGTGAGCCCGTTGTCGGTGACGACCGGCAGCGACTCCGCGGTCAGCGGAACGAGCTTCGCCGGTCGCGCGAGATAGTCGTACGAATAGAGCGTCTCGAAGATCGCCTGCTCGACCGAGCCCGAATAGAGGTCGTGCGCCGCCTGCGGATCGAAGCCCTCCTCGCCCGCGGGAAAGACGTGGCGGATCACCTTGTTCATGTCGGCGGCCGCGGCGGCCGGCGGAAAGACACCGCCAAGCGCCAATGCGAGCGCGGCGATCAAAGCCGGCGCGGTCAGGCGCGCGCGATTGCTGAATTTGTGCATCATCGAATGTCCTCCTCTTGTCGCGCGGGCTCTACTGGCCTGTTACAGCCGCTAGCGGCGCGGCGCGATGTCCATGTAAACGAATTCGGCCTGCAGCACCGGGTGCTTCTTGTAGCCCTGCACCCACGGCCAGAGCAGCTGATTGCGCTCGCGCGACACGTGCAGGCTCCACGCGCCGTCGACTTCCATCTGGCGCGTCATCTCGAGAAACAGCCGGTTGCGCTCGGGCGAATCGGGGATGTGCGTCGACTTCTCGTAGAAAGCGTCGAATGCCTTCGATTCGTAGCAGCCGTTGTTGCTCTGGCCCTGGTTCGGGCCGTAGAGAAGCTGCATGAAGTTGTCGCCGTCCGGGTAATCGGCGCTCCACGCGAACCCCGCCGTCATCAGCTGGCACGCTTTCGCCGCCTTCACGCGGTCCGCGAACGTCATCACCTGGAAGTCCATCCGGATGCCGATTGCGTCCATCGACTTCTTCCACAGCTCGTTGAACTCGCGGTCGATCGCCGCCGAGCCCGACGCGTACTTGATCGTGAGCGGCTTGCCATCGGGAAGCGTCCGATAGCCGTCTTTTCCGCGCTTGTAGTTGAAATAGTCGAGCAGCTTGTTCGCGAGCTCGGGGTTGTAGCGGTTGATGCTGCGATAGTGCGGATCGTGGCCGACGACGCCACTCGGAATCGGCATTTCCACAGCGACCGCCTGATTCTTGCGGACGACGCGAATCTCCTCGTCGAGGTTGTACGCCATGATCATCGCGCGGCGCAGCGCGAGCTTCTCGCGGCTGAAGCCGCCGGTCAGCGGATCCTTGAAGTTGAAATACGAATAGGTGATGTCGGGATCGATCGCGCGATAGACGAGCACGCCCTTCTCTTCCCACCCGGGTTTGAGCGACTTGTCCGGCTCGAATACCTGCGGCCGAAAAGCCGCGGGGAGGTTGAGGTAGTCGAGCTCCTTCTGATTGAACGCGAGCCAGCGCGACTGGTCTTCCTCGATGATCGTGATCTCGACGCGGCCGATCTGCGGCATCTTCTTGCCGCGCATCTGAGCGACCAGCGCCTGGTCCCAGGCATCGGCGCTCGGCTGAAAGTCCCATGTGAAGCCGCGGTAGTCGGGATTCGCTTCGAGGACGATCTTCGCGCGGCGGCTCCAGGATTTCAACATGTACGGGCCGGTGCCGACCGGATGCGCGATCGACTCGTCGCCGTAGGCCTCGATCACCTCGCGCGCGACCGCATAGGACGGAAGCTGCGACGCGATATACGGAAAGTTGTAGTCGTTCTTCGTCAACCGGAAGCGCAGCGTGTAACGGTCGACGGCCTCCAGTCCCTTCACCTTCGCGTCGTAGTCGAACTTGCCGGTCTTCTTCGCCAGCTCGGCGAGCGCATCGAGCCCCTCGATCTTGCCTTCGGCGAGGAAGCCGTACGGCGATCTGACCTTCGGATCGACGAAGCGCATGAACGAGTAGACGAAATCCTGTGCGACCAGCTCGCGCTTCACGCCCTTGAACGCGGGATCCGGCGTGAAGTAGATGCCCTTGCGGATCCGGAACGTATAGACCTTGCCGTTCTCGGTGACCTCGGGCATCGCTTCGGCCACCATCGGGACGAGCTTCGCCGGCCGCGCGAGGTAGTCGTAGGTAAGCAGCCGATCGTGGATCGCTTCGAGGACCGTTGCCGAATAGATGTCGCTGACGCGCGCGGGATCGAATCCCGTTTCGGGCGCCGGAAACGCGTAGCGGAGCACTTTGGAGGGATCCGCGCCGAAGACCGGCGGCGCGAGAAGGAGCGCGGCGACCAGTCCCGCGGCGGCCACCCGCCCGCCCAATCGGGCCACGATCCTCCGAAACATTCGCATCCCCGAAAATGAAGGCGGCGTAATGTACCATTTCGCCCCTGTCTCCGGCCATGATTTATCGATGAAAACCGGCAGTTTTGCGCCCGCGGTCGGACACCCGATCGCACCGCGACGCCGCCGGCGCGCGTACCGCGTTGCGCGGCGAGCATCGTGATGGCCGGTCTGAAGCCCTCCTACTGGGACGCGGCGACCGCCGCGCTCGCGAAGCGCGACCCGGTGCTGAAAAAGCTGATCCGAACGTATCCCGGGATTTGCCTGACGAGCCGCGGCGATCCTTTCACGACGCTTGCGCGAGCGATCGTGGGTCAGCAGATCTCGGTCAAGGCCGCCGAGACGATCTGGCGTCGCTTCGCGCTGGCCGCTCACCCGCGCAAGGGCGCGAAGATCGCGCGCAAGCTCGACCCTCGCGCGGTCGCCGCACTCGAAATCGCGGCGCTGCGGCTTTGCGGCTTGTCACAGCGCAAGGCCGAATATCTCGTCGACCTTTCGACGCATTTCACTTCGGGACGGCTCGACCCGAAGGGGTGGAAGGACCTCGACGACGAAGCGTTGATCGACGCGCTCGTCGCCGTGAAAGGCATCGGCCGCTGGACCGCCGAGATGTTCCTGATCTTTCACGAGATGCGCGCCGACGTCCTGCCGATCGACGACATCGGACTGCAGCGCGCGGTCGCCGTACTGTACAACCGTGGCGAGCGCGTCGCCCCGGCGGCGATACGCGAGATCGCTGCGCGCTGGCAACCGTATCGAAGCGTCGCCACGTGGTACCTGTGGCGCACGCTCGATCCGATTCCCGTCGAATACTGAGTTCGGCGGTCGCGTCCTTCGCGGTGCGAGCCGGACCGCATTCGCCGAAACGTACAATGATTCGATGTCCGCGGCGGCCCATCCGTATGCGAAGCTGACTCCCGATTGCGTGCTCGACGCGCTCGCGAGTGTCGGACTGGTCGGCGACGGCAGGATCCAGGCGCTCGGCAGTTACGAGAATCGCGTCTACCAGATCGGCGTCGACGACGCGCCGCCGGTCGTCGTCAAGTTCTATCGCCCCGCGCGGTGGTCCGACGCGGCAATCGTCGAAGAGCATGCGTTCGTCGCCGAGCTCGCGGCGCGCGAGATTCCCGTCGTCGCTCCGCTCGAGCTCGGAAGCCGCACGCTGCACACGTTCGACGGCTTTCGCTTCGCCGCCTATCCGCGCTGCGTCGGTCGCGCACCCGAGCTCTCCGATCGCTCGACGCTCGAGTGGATGGGCCGCTTTCTCGGACGCATCCACGCAGTCGGTGCGCTCGAGCCGTTTCACGAGCGGCCGGAGATCAGCGTCGAGACGTTCGGCGTCGAACCCCGCGACTGGATCCTTGCGCACGATTTCATCCCGACCGACCTCGACGACGCGTGGCGCGGGATCGCCGCGCTGGCGCTCGACGGCGCGCGTCGCTGCTTCGATCGGGCCGGCGATATCCGGTCGCTGCGCCTCCACGGCGACTGCCACGCCGGCAACGTGCTCTGGATCGAGCACGGCGCGACGCGCGGTCCGCACTTCGTCGACTTCGACGACGCCCGGATGGGTCCGGCGGTGCAGGATCTGTGGATGCTGCTCTCCGGCGAGCGCACTGAGATGACGCGTCAGCTCGACGCGGTGCTCATCGGCTATCGCGAATTCCATGACTTCGACGTGCGGGAACTGAACGTCGTCGAGGCGCTGCGCACGCTGCGTCTCCTCCACTACTCGGCGTGGATCGCGCAGCGCTGGGACGACCCCGCGTTTCCCGTCGCCTTTCCGTGGTTCAACACACAGCGCTACTGGCAGGACCGCATCCTCGAGCTGCGCGAGCAGGTCGCGCTGATGGACGAGCCGCCGCTCACGTCGACATAGCCAGTCGCGGCCGTATCGATCGCTTCCGCCTCGATGCTCAACGTACCGAACCTGATCACGATCGTGCGACTCGCCCTCGTGCCGCTGATGGCGTGGTGCGCGCTAACGGGCGCTTATCCGGCTGCAGCAGCGATCTTCCTGATCGCTGCGCTGTCGGACCTGGCCGACGGCTTCATAGCGCGGCACTACAAAATGGTGTCGAGGCTCGGCGCGCTGCTCGATCCGATTGCCGACAAGCTCAACATGTTCGTCGCGACCATCGTCCTCGCCTGGCAGGACCTCCTTCCGATCTGGCTCGCCGTCGCGATCGTCGCTCGCGACGTGGCGATCGTGTTCGGAATCGTCGTGTATCGACTGCTCGGCAAGAAGCTCGAAATGAAACCGTCGCGCCTCTCCAAGCTGAACACGTTCATGGAATTCGCCGTGCTGACGCTCGTCTTCGCCTCTGCTGCGCGGTGGATCGACGTGGACGCGTGGCTGCCGCGGCTGTTCGGCGTCGTTCTCGTCACCGTGATCGCGTCGGCCGCGGATTACACGTGGGTTTGGCTCAGCGGCCGTCTCAAGATGCGGCGCTAGCGGAGCGGCTCGCGAGAGTTCACGCTGGCGCACGAAGAGCGGAACGGTTCGCGAGGCGGAAGCGCTGGCACGTCGAGGAGTGGGAACGGCTCGCGAGAGGGCGCATCGGCCGCGGCCGTCCGTCGCGGGTGGTGCGGCTCGCGTGGCGGACTTGTGTGTCCGCCCGCCTGCCGCGCCGGGACCCGCCAGGAGGGCCGGTTGCGGCCGTCTAAGCCCTCTTGCGAACCGTTCCCGCTCCCCACCCGCGAACCTCAACCCGCCGTCAGTACGCCATCGACGAGATGCAGCGTCCGATCGGTTCGCGACGCGAGATCCGGATCGTGCGTGACGATGACGAGGCTCGTTCCAATCGCACGGTTCAACTCGAGCATCAGGTCGAAGACATCATGGGCGGTGCGCCGATCGAGGTTTCCAGTCGGCTCGTCGGCGAGCACGCAGCGCGGCTCGGTGACGAGCGCACGGGCAAGCGCGACCCGCTGCCGCTCGCCGCCCGAGAGCTCGCCCGGCAGGTGGCGAACGCGCGGCCCGAGACCCACGCGCTCGAGCATCCGTTGCGCCGCCGCGCGCGCGTCGGGCGGGGCCATGCGCCGGATCGCGAGCGGCATCGCGACATTCTCGAGCGCAGTGAACTCCGGCAGCAGGTGATGGAACTGGTAGATGAAACCGAGCGCGCGATTGCGCACGTCGCCGCGCTCCTTCTCCGAGAGCGACGTGAACTCCGCGCCGTCGACGCGCACGCTTCCGCCGGTCGGTGTGTCGAGCCCGCCGAGAAGGTGAAGCAGCGTGCTCTTGCCGGAGCCCGACGCACCGACGATCGCGATGCGCTCCGCGCGGGCGACCGCGAGATCGACGCCGAGCAGCACCGGCACCTGCAGCGGGCCGCTCACGTACGTTTTGCGGAGGCCGCGGCACTCGAGCACCGCAGCCGCTGCCGGCGCGCGCGCGGGGTCACTCATAGCGAAGCGCATCGGCCGGGTTCACCTTCGCGGCACGCCACGCGGGATAGATCGTCGCGACGAGCGCCAGCACGAGCGCGATGATCGCGATCGTCACGACGTCGGCGCGCTGCAGGTCGGAAGGAAGCTCGCTGATGTAGTAGACGCTCTTGTCGAGGAACTGCACGTTGAAGAACCGCTCGATCGCCGGAAGCACGGTTCCGACGTTCAGCGCGAGCACGATCCCGCCGACGACGCCGATCAGCGTCCCGAGCATCCCGATGAGCGCCCCCTGGATCATGAAGATCGCGGTGATCGAGCCGGGAGATGCGCCCAGCGTGCGCAGGATCGCGATGTCGGCCTGCTTGTCGGTGACCGTCATCACCTGCGCGGACACGATGTTGAACGCAGCGACGGCGATGATCAGCGTCAGGATGATGAACATCACGCGCTTCTCGATCTGCACCGCGCGGAAGAAGTTCGCGTGACTCCTCGTCCAGTCGCGGATCTCGGCGTCGACGCGGAGCGTTCCGGCGAGCTCGCGCGCCACGCTCGGCGCGACGAAAAGATCGTCGAGCTTCAGCCGCACGCCCGACACGCCGTCCAGGCGGTAGAGCCTTTTCGCGTCCTCGAGATTGATCAGCGCGAGACCGCTGTCGAACTCGTACATCCCGATCTCGAACACGCCGACGACGCGGAAGCTCTTGAGTCGCGGGAGCGTCCCTGCGGGCGTCATCGTTCCCTGCGGCGTGATGACGACGACCGTATCCCCGTTGCGAACGCCGAGAGCGCGCGCGACCTCGGCGCCCAGCACGATGCCGAATTCGCCCGACCTGAGATCGGAGAGCGAGCCCGCGCGCATGTGCGTGCCGATGTCGGCGACCGTGCCCTCCTTCGCCGGGTCGATGCCGCGGATCAACGCGCCGCGGTTCACGTCCCCCGACGAGAGCATCGCCTGCTCGAGCACGTACGGAGCGGCCGCCTTCACGTGCGGATTCGTCATCGCGGCCTTCGCGACGGCAGCGTCGTCGGTGAGCGCCGGCAGACCGCGAATCTCGATGTGCGATGCGACCGCGAGGATCCGGTTGCGAAGCTCTTCCTGGAAGCCGTTCATCACCGAGAGGAC
>DASSGI010000305.1:0-2885 GCA_035857655.1 Casimicrobiaceae bacterium
AGTCGTGCCGCCGCGTCCATCGTCCGGACGCGATCCCCTTTCACTGCCGCTTCGAGCCGCATGGCGAATGGTGGGAGCGCATCCGGCCGCATCTCACCGTGCACCGCGTCCCGCACGAGCCGCAGGGCGGCGATCGGGTCGTATTGCGCATCGCGGGAAGCGCCCCGGCGCCGGATGTCGCTGCGCTCGCAGGTCTCCCCGGCGTCGAGCTCGTTGCCGACCCGGTGGGCCTGGCCGCGTGCTACGCGTGGGCCGATCTCGCCGTCGTGCCGCTCACCGCCGGCGGCGGAACACGGATCAAGCTGATCGAAGCGTTCGCGAACGGCGTGCCGGTCGTGGCGACGTCGATCGGCGTCGAAGGCATCGCGGCGATGCACGGCGTCCATCTGCTGATCGCCGATGCGCCGGCAGCATTCGCCGACGCATGCGCAAAGGTGCTCGCCGACAGCGTGCTCGCCGCGCGATTGGCGGAGGAAGCCCGCACGCTTGTCGAAGCCCGCTATGCGCACGCGCACGGCGTGCACGCCGTTCGCAACGCGTTCGACCGACTTTAGTGGGCTGTAACAGCCCGCTATTCGGCGTAGACACCCGCCTTGCGGATGATCGGCGTCCAGCGGTCGATCTCGGCCTTGAGCTGCGTACGCAGGCCCTCCGGCGTCGCACGGTCCCTCGCGACGACCTGTCCGCCGAGCTCGTTCATCCGCTGGACGAACGCCGGGTCCTGGATTCCCGCCTGCAACGCCGCGACGAGCTTGTCCACGACGACCTTCGGCGTGCCCTTCGGCGCGTAGACGCCGTGCCAGACGACGACCTCGAAACCGGGAAGACCGGACTCCGCGAGCGTCGGGAGCTCCTTCAGTGTGTCGAGACGCGATGCCGAGGTCGCGCCGTACGCCTTGACGCGCCCCGACTTGATGTATTGCGTCGTCTGCGTCGTCTGGTCGCACAGGAGGTCGACCTGCGCGCCGAGAAGATCGTTGAGCGCGGGTGCGGTCCCCTTGTACGGCACCGTCGTGATGTCGACGTCGATCGCGCTCATGAAAAGGAGCCCGCAAAGGTGCGACGCCGATCCGATGCCCGCGTTCGCGAACGAGAGCTTGTCGCGGTTCGCCTTGATGTACGCAATGAGCTCGCGCAGGTCCCGGGGCTCGAGCGTCGCCCTCGCGATCAGCGTCATCGGCACGTCGACCACCTGGCCGACGTGCTCGAAATCCTCGACAGGACGAAACGGCAGCGTCCGATACAACGCGGGCGCCGTCGACATGCCGATGTGGGCGAGAAGCAGCGTATAGCCGTCGGGCGTCGAATTCTTGAGCTTGGTCGGCGCGATCGTTCCGCCGGCGCCGACGGTGTTTTCGATGACGATCGTCTGCTGCAGCGCCTTGCCGATCGTCTGCCCGAGCGAGCGTGCGACGATGTCGGTCGGGCCGCCCGCCGCGTACGGAACCATCAGCGTGATCGGCTTCGACGGGTACTCCTGAGCGATCGCCGGCGCGGTCCATCCGACAAGCGCGGCGAGCGCAATCGCGCCGATTCCCTGTTTGCGGTTCACCATGCGCTCCTCCTTCGTTTTTTTCCGCCATTGCATTATGCTCGCTTCCGCACCGATTCCGAGGCGTGAATGCGGACGAAGCGCGATGCTTCGGGCCGCATTCCGATCCGTATGACGCACGCTCGAACGATGTCGACCACAACTGTCCCCGCAGCGCAGAAGGCGAGGATCCTCGCCGAGGCGCTGCCTTTCATCCGGGCGTTCCACGCCTCGACGCTCGTCATTCGCTTCGGCGGCGCCGCGATGGTCGATCCCGCTCTCAAGGAAGGATTCGCCCGCGACGTCGCGCTGCTCCGGCTCGTTGGAATGAATCCGATCATCGTGCACGGCGGCGGCTGGCGGATCGACGAGCTGCTGCGGACGATGGAAATGCCGATTCGCGAGCATCGAGGGATGCGAATCGTCGACGAGCCGACGATGAACGTCATCGAAATGGCGCTCGGCGAGTTGAACCAGGATCTTGTCGGCCTCATCAACAGGTTCGGCGCGAAGGCGGTCGGGCTTTCTGGCCAGGACGGTCGCTTCATCCATGCGCGCCCGATGGTCGCGCCTCGCGACGAGGACGGCGCGGAAGCGCCCGACCTCGGCTTCGTCGGCGACGTCGAATCGGTCGACCTCGACGTGATCCGGCTGCTGCTGTCGCGCGACTTCATCCCGGTCATCATGCCGATTGGGGTCGGGCGCGACGGAACGGCCTATCAGATCAACTCCGACATCGTCGCCGGACAGCTCGCGCGCGCGCTTCACGCCGAGAAGTTGATCCTGATGACCAACGTACCGGGCGTTCGCGACGGCGACGGCCGGCTCGCGTTCGTGCTGACCGCGAGCGACGCCGAGGCGTTGCTCGGCAAGGGCGTGGTTCCCGTCGACGAGCGGCCCCGGCTCACCGCCGCGCTCGCTGCGGTGCGCGAGGGAGTGCGCTCGGTCCACATCATCGACGGTGGCGTGCCGAGCGCGCTGCTGCTCGAGGTGCTGACGAATTCCGGTGTGGGGACCGCGCTGCGCTCGGACTCCGGACCGCACTTTCTCGCCGACAGCCGCAGCTATTTCGCGGCCTCCGCCGATTCCTGATCCGTGCCTCTCTTGAATCGCGAGGGAAGATGAACATCCTTCCGAAGCGGCGCGCGGGCGCGTCGATCGAGGTGAGCGAAGAGGACGGCGTCCGTTACCTGCATTTCGGCTCGCATTGGGTCCAGGGCGCGATGCGCGTCGCGCGACCGTGGTCGCTCGAGCTCGAGTACACGCGCGACATGATGATGGCTCTGCTGCTGCGGCCCGCGAGGCGATGGCCGAGGTCGGTGCTCCTCATCGGGCTCGGCGCCGCGTCGCTCAC
>DASSGI010000306.1:0-3034 GCA_035857655.1 Casimicrobiaceae bacterium
TCTCAATGCCCGATGTAACGTTCTCGATTCCATCCGGGCCCCAAACCTCGAGTGGAACAGTACGGCGACCATCATCAACGGGCAGCCCCGCCATCGCATATGTGTCGGGCAACCCGGTCAGGTGATCTGAGTTGAGCAAGCTTAGAAAGATCGCGGAAATATCGCGCAATGGAACTTTCGCCTGATGCCGCCGAATTGCAGCTCCCCGCCCCGCATCGAAGAGGAGCTTCTGACTGCCCGCTTCGACCAGCGTGCTAACGCCGAACCGGTCGATGTTGAGGATCGGCGTGCCAGTACCGATCAAAGTCACCTTGATTTCTTGGGCGTGCAGACCGCTGGAAAAGACTACCCCGGCCACCATGCACGCACCAACGACACCGCGTTTTATGAACATGAAGCCCCTCGTATCGAACATATCGGCCAGATGCGTATCCTGTCGCGATCTCACACTACTCCTTGCCACGCGGCTTCGGGCCGTCGAGCTTGGCTCACCCCGTCGGACAGCGGATTGTCGGCGCCTGCGGAGTCGATGATTAGCGTGCGCTCGTCGGATTCGATCCGAAGCGGCGCCGAAGGCCAGATGGTTGCACGCCCTGGATTGCCATTCATCGAGCACCGAGCCTCGCGTAAACCCAATCCGCAGCCAGCAGCGTTGCCCGATCCGCTCCGAGCGGACCCGCGACGGTGATGCCGACCGGCAATCCTCGGGGTCCCCGCCCCACCGGCAGATGGACGACCGGCGTGTGGAGCAGCGTCCATATCCGGTTGAACAGCGGATCGCCGGTGGCGTGAATTCCCTCCGGCGCTTCGCCCACGGTGCTCGGAGCAACGACGACGTCGATCCCGTCGAAGACATCGGCGAGCGCTAACCGGCACGATCGCGCGAGCGCCTGCGCGGCATCGTAGCGCTCCGGCGTGACGGCGAGACCTGCCTCGATCATCGTGATCATCTCGCGACTCAGCTTGTCGCGGTGCGCGATTCTTTCATGCGACAGGCAGAGCGCGACCTCGCGGACCATGATCGAAAGCTGCGCGTCGACGAGGCCGGCAAAGGGCGGCGGCAGCGTGACGTCGCGAACCGTCGCTCCCGCCTTCGTGAGGCGGCGGCCCGCATCCTCGACGACGGCGACCGTTTCGGGCGACGCGCGCTGCCACTCGTACGTTCGGCACAGGCCGATGCGCGGCGAATCCGGCAGCGGCCGTTCGATCAGAAGCTCGCGCCGATCGCTGAGCGCAGCGACGAAGACCGCGGCATCGGGCACGCTGCGTGAGACCACGCCGATCGTGTCGAGCGTGTCCGAGATCATCTTGGCGCCGACGCGGTTGATCGTCCCGTAGGTCGGCTTATAGCCGACGACGCCGCAGTACGCCGCCGGACGGACGACCGACCCGGCAGTCTGCGACGCGAAGCCGAGCGGCACCATCCAGTCGGCGACCGCAGCCGCCGACCCCGACGACGATCCGCCCGGCGTGTGCTTCGGATTGTGTGGATTGCACGTCGGCCCCGGGTGAAACGTCGCGAATTCCGTCGTAACGGTCTTGCCGACGACGATGGCGCCCGCAGCGCGCGCCAACGCGACCGACGCCGCATCGGCTGCCGGTCGATGCTCGGCGTAGATCGGCGAACCGTACGCGGTCGGCATGTCGAACGTATCGAACAGGTCCTTGACGGCAAGCGGAAGGCCGTGCAGCAGGCCGGACGAAGCCTCCGCATCCAGCGCGCGTGCGCGGCGCATCGCGCCGTCGGCGTCGATGAACGTCCACGCGCGAATCGCGGGCTCGCGCTCGCGGATGCGCTCGAGGCAATCGCCGAGGAGAGCGACAGCCGTGATCTCTCGCGTCGCGAGCTTTCGCGCCGCTTCGGTGGCGGTGAGCCGATTCAAGTCAGCCATTCGCAACATCTCCTTTGGGTGCGCCGTTTCCACGCTGCGCGCCGGCGGAACGACTCGCAGGAGTGACATCTGCGCCCTCTGCAGGCGGCTCTCGCAGATGACATGCGACGAGATGCGCGGGCGCCGCTTCCTTGAGCACGGGTTCCTCGACGCGGCAGCGATCGAACGCATAGGGACAACGCGTGTGGAAGCGGCAGCCGGCGGGAATGTTGATCGGGCTCGGCACGTCGCCCGCGAGGATCAGGCGTTTGCGCCGGACGTTCGGATCGGGCACCGGAACCGCGGCGAGCAGCGCCTCGGTGTACGGATGCAGCGGATTTCCGAAGAGCGCCCGCGTCGACGTGAGCTCGACGATCCGGCCCAGATACATCACGGCGACGCGATGACTGATGTGCTCGACGACGGCGAGATCGTGCGCGACGAACAAATAGGAGAGACCGAACTCGCACTGCAGGTCGACGAGAAGATTGATGACCTGCGCCTGCACCGAAACATCGAGCGCCGAAACCGGCTCGTCGCAGACGATCAGCTTCGGCCGCGGCGCGAGCGCGCGCGCGATGCCGAGGCGCTGGCGCTGGCCGCCGGAGAATTCGTACGGGTACCGCGGCATCTGATCGGCGCGCAGGCCGACGCGCTCGAACAGCGACGCAACGCGCTCGCGCGCTTCCGCCGGCGCGCTCTGCTCGAAGTTACGTATCGGCTCGGCGACGATGTCCGCGGCGCGCATCCGCGGATTGAGCGACGCGTACGGATCCTGGAACACCGCCTGCATCTCGCGCCGATACGGGCGCATCGCGGCGCCGTCGAGCCGGTCGATACGCTGGCCGCGCCAAGCGATCGTTCCTGCGGTCGGTTCGACGAGCCTCAGGACGGTCTTGCCGAGCGTCGACTTGCCGCAACCGCTTTCTCCGACGAGCCCGAGCGTCTCGCCTTCGGCAATCGCGAAGCTCACGTCGTCGACCGCGTGCACTGCACCGACCGCTCGCCCGAAGACGCCGCGGCGGACGTCGTAATGCTTGGTCAGCGCGCTGACTTCGAGCAGCGGCTCGCGCACCGGACTGAGCGTCAAGCCTCCTGAAGGAAGCCTTTCCTGCGCGGTCATCGGACCATGCTCCGCTGCGCGCGTCGAGGTGCTGTCGATC
>DASSGI010000307.1:0-2267 GCA_035857655.1 Casimicrobiaceae bacterium
GTTCTCTCGACGCGCGCGCCAGCGTCGCGGCCGCGACGGCGGGTGCGCAATCCGCGCAACTCGCCGAGCGGCTGTTGCGCGTGGAGATTGCGGCGACGGAGCTCGTCGCACCGCCTGGAACGTTCGCGCGAGCGCGGGTGAGCGTCGACGGAACGCTCGCCCAGCACAAGGGAACACTGAGCTTCGCGGGCGAGGAACTGGACGTCGAAGCCTCCGCGCACGGCGGGCTTCGCGAAGCGCGCGCCGCGTCGGGCGAGTCCGCGTGGACATGGAGCGGGTCTGTCGACACGCTCGAGAATCGAGGTCCCTGGGCGATCCGGCTCGATGCGCCCGCAGCACTGGAAGTCGCGCGTGCGCACCTGCGTGTCGGCGAGACACGGCTTCGCGTGGCCGACGGCAGCGTGGCACTCGGCGCGTTCGCGTGGGACGACGGGCGAATCACGACGCGCGGTTCGTTCACCGGCGTTCCCGTCACGACGGTGGCGAAGCTCGGCGGCATCAAGCTTCCGTTCGTGTCGAGCGTGACGCTCGGCGGCGACTGGTCGCTCGCAGCGACGCCGAGGCTCAACGGATCGGTCGCGATACGTCGCGAGCAAGGCGACCTTGCGTTCGGCAGCGATACGGGGTTGAGCAGCGCCGATCGCGCGTTCCGCATCGCAACCGCGGAGCTCGCAGCCCGTTTCAACGACGACGCGGTCGATGCCACCGCGTCGATCCGATCGCAACGCGGATTGAACGCCGACGCGCGACTTTCGATCGGCACCGTTCCCGATGCGCCGCCCGGACGCCTCTCGCGCGACGCGCCGCTCAAGCTCGCGTTGAACGCCGATCTTGCGACACTCAGGGTGCTGCAGCCCTGGATCGGGACGACGGCGGTGATCGACGGGCGCGCCCACGCCGAGCTGGTCGCGACCGGAACGCTTGCGCGCGCGCCATGGTCGGGCACCGTGCGTGCCGACGCGATACGAATCGAAGCGCCCCAATACGGCGTGCTCTACACCGACGGGCGCCTCGACGCGCGCGTTGCCGAGGGCACGATCAACCTCGACGAGCTGACACTCGTCGCCGGTGCCGGCCGCTTTTCCGCGTCGGGATCGCTCGCGACGGCCGGAGCGATGACGGCGGAAGGCGAAGGTGCCGCAGGGCAGATGACCTGGCACGCCGAGAAGTTCCGCGTGCTGAACCGGCCGGATCGGCGGCTCGTCGCGAGCGGCTCCGGCACGATCAGGCTCAAGAACAGGAAATTCTCGCTCGACGGATCGCTCGTCGCCGACGAAGGCCATTTCGAATACAAGCCCGACGCCAGCGCGACGCTCGGCGACGATGTCGTCGTCAAGGGGTGGCAGGCGCCGGAGAACGCCCAGGCCCGCCGGCCCAATCTTCCGCTCGCGGTCGATCTCGACCTCGATTTCGGCAGGAATCTCACGTTTGTCGGCGAGGGGCTGGAGACCGGGCTGCGCGGGAAGATCCACGTGACGACGAACGACGATGGCACGCTGCGCGGACGCGGATCGATCGTGATGGTGAACGGTGTCTACTACGCGTTCGGGCAGCGGCTCGTCATCGACCGCGGGCGGTTGGTTTTCGACGGCCCGCTCAACAATCCGGGCCTCGACATCGTCGCGCTCCGCAAGAACCTCGCCGTCGAGGCGGGCGTCGCCGTGCACGGGACCGTGAAGGTTCCGATCATCCAGCTCACGTCGAACCCGCCGGTTCCGGACAACGAGAAGCTTTCGTGGCTGATCCTGGGCCAAGGTGTGGGCAGCACGTCGAGCGCCGACATGGCGGCGCTTCAGGCGGCTTCCGCAGCGCTGCTCGGCGGCGGCGGGAAACCGGTCACTTCGACATTCGCTCAGAGCATCGGTCTCGACGAGATCACGGTCGGCCGCAGCTCGAGTGCGGCGTACAGCGCCACGAGCACGTCGCCCGATGCGGCGAATCAGGTCGTCATGTTCGGCAAGCGGATCAGCGACAGGTTGACGCTCGTCTACGAGCAGGGACTGTCCGTCGCGAAGAACGCGCTGCGCCTCGAGTACAGCCTGACGCGCACGCTGACGCTGCGCGCGGAGGCCGGCGCGATCAGCAGCCTGGGCATTTACTATCGGCGGGTGTTCGATTAGCCCCGGAGCCTGGCAGGTCTTCGTTCCGAGCCGTCGGCCGGAGCGATCGCCACGAGACAGCTTCGGTGGCGCTTATAATTGGCCAATCGAAGCACGGAGGCTCGAGAACGTGGAATTCGCCAAGGAGCTCGACGCGCGGGGGTTGTC
>DASSGI010000308.1:0-13297 GCA_035857655.1 Casimicrobiaceae bacterium
CATGGGTGTGAATGCCGAAATAGCGCGCCGCAGCGCGTTCGAGGACGAACCACGGCGGTACGCCGAGCCCGGATGCGACTGCGTAGGGCTCGTCCCGCCACGGGCTGAGCTCCCCCGCGCAGGCAAGATCGTGTGCGACGCGACGCATTGCCGCGCTGCGGAGGGGTTCGCTGTCCAGATCGTCGACGAAGCGGATCTCGTGCTGGCGCACGACGAAGACATCGCTCATCGTCGCGAGCTTTGCGGCCCTCGCGTCGTTGAGCCACCCCGCGGAACGCCCCTCGACCCGAAACGGACGATACTTTCCGCGCGGCGGCGCGAGCGCACGGCCGAGGCGCGAGCTCAGTGCTTCCAATTGGGGCTCGCCGATCACGAGAGCATTGTAGTCCGCTCGAGCGTGAGCGCGCAGGACGCGACGTGCGGTCTCTCGCAGCGGCATGATCGGTTAGAATTCGCGCTCCCTCGGGAACCGCGACCCGCACGCGCACAATCGACATGACGGCCCGGATCATCGACGGCAAGGCGATCGCTGCGCGCGTCACCGCCGACGTCACCGCAAGGCTCGGCGCCCGTGTTCGCGGTGGCAAGGCGCCGCCGGGACTCGCGGTCGTGCTGGTCGGCGAGAACCCGGCCTCGCAGGTCTACGTGCGCAACAAGCGCAAGACGACGGAGTCAGTCGGCATGCGCTCGTTCGCGTTCGACCTTCCGGTGTCGACGTCGCAGGCCGAGCTCCTCGCGCTCATCGACAAGCTGAACGCGGACGCGGCCGTCAGCGGCATTCTCGTCCAGCTGCCGCTGCCGCAGCAGATCGACGGCGAGCTCGTGACCGAGCGGATCGACCCGCGCAAGGACGTCGACGGATTTCATCCGTACAACATCGGCCGCCTCGTGCTCAAGCGCCCGGTGCTGCGGCCATGCACGCCGTACGGCTGCATGACGCTGCTCAAGGAAACGGGCGAGGATCTCGTCGGCAAGCACGCCGTCGTGATCGGGCAGTCGAACATCGTTGGGCGACCGATGGCGCTCGAGCTCTTGATGGAACGCTGCACCGTCACCGTCTGCCATTCGAAAACGCGCGATCTTCCGGGTCTCGTCCGCCAGGCGGATATCGTCGTCGCCGGCGTCGGCAAAGCGAACTTCGTCCAGGGCGAATGGGTGAAGGAAGGCGCGATCGTCATCGACGTCGGAATCAATCGCGGCGCCGACGGAAAGCTTTGCGGCGATGTCGACTTTGCGGCTGCGAGCGAACGCGCGTCGTGGATCACGCCGGTACCGGGCGGCGTCGGACCGATGACGATCGCCACGCTGCTCGCGAATACGCTGCAGGCAGCGGAGCTGCAGGACGGTGCCGCGTAGAGTCGGAAGGCCGCGGTCTGCCTTCGCGACTAACGGCGACGAATGATCGGCCAGAGCGCCGCCGTCACTGCGGCAGCCGCCAGCAAATGCTTGATCGCATGGCCCGCAACGAGATCGTTCGTTGCGTTCCAGATCGCGTGGTCGCCTGCTTCGGCGATCTTGGCAGCGACATAGAACACGACGACCCACAGCCATGGAATCGGGTCGCCGCGATCGCGGGCGAGCGCAAGCAGTGTCGCGAGCACGACGATGCCGCCGAGCTGCAGCAGCATGTAGAGCGAAAGGTCGCCGGTCGACTTCCAGTAGACGACGCTCGCCACGCCGAACAGAGGCAACACCGCGAACGACCAGCGGCCCGAGTCTTCGCCCAGCCGCTGCGCGATTGCAGCACCGAGAACGCCGGCGAAAACGATCGTCATCGGCAGGCGATCCCAGAAGAGTGTCGCATCGGTCGGGTTGAGGTGGTACCACGCCGATCCGAACGCCGTGCCGAGGATTCCGAGCGCGATCAGCCACAAGCCGGCCTCGGTCGCCGCGTTGAAGCGCGTGCGGCGCCGTGAGAGGAGGCCCGCCACACCGAGAACGCCGACGACCGCAAATGCGAGGTTCGACAGAACGTCGGCGGCATTCGGTACGCCGAGCCACTCGCGCTGATCGGCGAACCCGTGATAGCCCTGATCCTGGCGGATCAGCGGCGCCAACGGCCAGGCAAGGAGGATCAGCGCAACCGCAGCGACGAGGATACGGCCGGCGCGTTGTGGCAATGATTGGGTCGGAGAAGCTGTTGGTTCGGCAGTTTTCATCGCGCAAACCGACTGAGAAAGCGTTCTGATGCGTCGTGTGGCAAAGGCGCGCAGACCTCCGAGATCTACGCGCTCCGCAGGTGCCACGCTTTCGGCCGCGTGAACGTCTGGATCCCGTAGGTCGACAGCGTGAGGCCGACGCCCGAATGCCCGACGCCTGACCACGGAAGCCTCGGGCTCACGCGATCGCAGCAATTCCAGTAGACGCTTCCGGCGTGCAGGCGCGTGAGGAGCTTCCGCGCGCGCTTCGGATCGTTCGTGTAGACGCCGGCGGTGAGCCCGTATTCGGTGTCGTTCATCAGACTTACCGCCGCCTCGTCGTCGGCAACGGATTGAATTCCGATGATCGGGCCGAAGCTCTCGTCGCGCATCAGCGCCATCGAATGATCGACGCCGGTGAATACCGTCGGCTGGAACCAGTTGCCTTTTCCCCGGACGACGCCGCCGCCGAGCAGGAGCTTTGCTCCTTTTTTCTTCGCATCGGCAACCTGGCTCTTGAGAACCTCGAGCTGGGGCTTCCGCGTGATCGCGCCGATGTAGGTCGATTCGTTCATCGGATCGCCGAGCTTGTAACCTTGTACTTCGGCGACGAACGCGGCAACGAACGCATCGTGGATCGACTCTTGCACGTAGATCCGTTCGACCGAGCAGCACGATTGTCCCGTGTTGTAGAACGCGCCATCGGCGACAGCAGCGGCGGCAGCCTTGACGTCGACGTCGTCGCAGACGTAAATCGGGTCCTTTCCGCCCAATTCCAGCTGGACTTTGATCATCCGCCGGGCCGCGGCCGCGGCGATCTTCGCGCCGGTCGCGTACGACCCCGTGAAGAAAACGCCGTCTATCGGCTGGCGAAGCAGCACTGCGCCCGTTGCGCCATCGCCGATCACCGGGACGAACACGTCTTCCGGCACGCCGGCTTCATGCAGCATTTCGGCGATGTGCAGTCCGGTGAGCGTCGCGAATTCGGACGGCTTGTAGAGCACCGCATTGCCTGCGACGAGCGCAGGAGCGAAAACGTTGCTGCCGACGAAATACGGATAGTTCCACGCGGAGATGTTGGCGATCACCCCGAGCGGCACGTGCGAGATTCGCTCGTCGAGCTTCTGCTTGGGATCCGCGTAGACCTTCTCCTCGCGCAGCGCGCGCAGCGATTCGGCAAGGAAGAAATCGAGGCGGCCGAGGAGCCCGTTCAACTCGTTCCGCGATTGCCGGATCGGTTTCCCCACTTCGGAAGTGAGCGTGCGCGCGAGCGTCTCGTGCAGCGCGACGATCCGCTCGCGAAACTTCGCGATGGTGTCGAGGCGCTTGCGGATCGGAACGGCCGCCCACCGCCCCTGTCCGGCGCGGGCTGCGTTGTATTTGGCGCGGACGACACTGGCGTCGTCGACGGCTACCTCGGCGATGACGGCGCCGGTGGCGGGGTTGGTGATCTTCATCGACTGTGGTGGTCTCACGCCGCGTAGGCCGCGGCCTTGTGTTGCGCGGCAGCAGCGAGGAACTCGTCGAGGATCGGCGTGTCGTCGACGAACGAGCGATCGTCGGTCGCGTGAAACTCCGGATGCCACTGCACGGCGAACAGATAGCCGCCATTGCCTATGTAGCGGATCGCTTCGACGATGTGATCGGGCTCCGACCAGGCTTCGACGACGAGATCGCGGCCGAGGTCCTTCACGGCCTGGTGGTGGATCGAATTGGTCTTCGTGACTTCGAGCCCTGGATAGAGGCTCGCGAGGCCGGTCCCGGGGACGAACGATGTCGCATGAGCGTTCTTCTCGTAGATCGCCCAGTTGCGGTGGTTGAGCGCGGTCGGCACCTGGGTGGAGATGTCCTGGTAGAGCGTGCCTCCCAATGCGACGTTGATCACCTGCGCGCCACGGCAGAGTCCGAGCACCGGCTTGCCGATCGACGTGAAAGCACGCATCAGCGCGATTTCGTAGTCGTCGCGGATCCGGTCGCCATTCCAATCCGGCTTCAGCGCCTTTTCGCCGTACGTCTCGGGACAGACGTCGGACCCACCCATCAGCACGAGCCCGTCGAGCTCCTGCGCATAGGCGTCGACGGTCGCCTTGCTGCCGGCGCGCTTCGTGCGGCCTTCGGGCGAGGGCACCATGAAGGCGAGCACGTCGCGTTGCATCAGCCAGTGCGCGACGTTCTGCTCGATGTACTGCAGCGTCATCCCCTTGAAGATCGCGCGCTGCGAGTCTTCGTGGAAAAAGCACGCCGAGATGCCGATCTTGAGCATCTCAGCACCCCTTCAACGGCCAGCGAACGCAGTGAGCGTGGGGGGCCATCATCAGCGCCCGCGCGGCCGCCCGAAGCGCGCTGACTGCCCCCTCTGGGGGCAGCGAACGCAGTGAGCGTGGGGGGCCATCAAATGGCCTCGGTGAAGATGCGCTCGAAGTCCTCGCGCGTGCATTTGCGCGGGTTCGTCAGGTGGCACGTGTCGTTGACGGCGACCTCGACCAGCGCCGGAATGTCGGACGTCGTCACGGCGCGCTTCGCGGTCAATGCGCCGAGCTTCGCGGGGATCCGGAGGTCGACCTTGAGCTTCATCAGCCACTCGACGAACGCATTGGCCGCGACCTTCTTCGGCAGCGTGCCCGCGCCTTCGACGCCGGCGACGCGCGCGAGCTCGGCCATCTTCGCGGTGGCGGACGACAAATTGAAGCGCATCACGTGGTCGATCATGATGCCGTTCGCGAGGCCATGATGGAGATCGGCGACGGTCGATAGCGCGTGCGCGCACGAGTGGACGGCGCCCAGGTCCTTCTGGAACGCGATCGCTCCCATCATCGACGCCATCAGCATGTCGGCGCGCGCCTTGATGTTCGTGCCGTCGCGGTAGGCGATCGGCAGCGCACGGGCGGCGATTCGCACGCCTTCGAGTGCGATGCCGTCGCAGATCGGGTGATACGCCGGCGAAAGATACGACTCGACGTTGTGCGTGAGCGCATCCATCCCGGTCGCCGCGGTGATCGCCGGCGGCAGGTCGACGGTGAGCTCGGGATCGGCGAACACGCATTTCGCGAGCAGCGCCGGCGAGAAGATGATCTTCTTCACGTGCGTGACGTCATCGGACACGACGCTCGAGCGTCCCACCTCGGAGCCGGTGCCCGCGGTCGTCGGAAGCGCGACGAAATAGGGAAGCGCGCGATCGATCGGCCGCACGTTCGGATGGTCCCACGCGTACTCGAGGACGTCGCCTGGATGGCTCGACATCAATGCGATCGCCTTCGCGACGTCGAGCGCGGCGCCGCCGCCCAGCCCGATCACCGCATCGGCGCGGTGCGCCTTGAACGCGTCGACGCCGCGGTCGACCTGGCTGCGCACGGGATTGCCCCAGATCTCCGAGTAGACGGCGACTTCGAGACCGGGCAGGTCGGAGACGACTTCGGCGAGCAGCGGCAGCGGCGCGATCCCCCGATCCGTGACGATGAGCGGGCGCGCGACACCTTGTCCCTTCAGGTGCTCGGCGACGAGCTTCCGCGCGCCCGGGCCGAAATGAATCGTCGTCGGAAAGCTGAAGCGTTCGATCGTCATTCGGGTCCTCTCGTGATTCGGCGCTGACGGAAGTTCAGATGATCTCGAAGTAGCGCTTCATTTCCCAGTCGGTGATCGCGTCGAGCCATTGCCGCCACTCCCATTCACGGGTGGCCGCGTAGTGATCGACGAATTCATCGCCGAACCAGTCGCGCGCGAGCTTCGACTTGCTGAAGATACGTGTGGTCTCGATCAGCGTGCGCGGTGCGCGGGGAATGTTCTCGGCGCCGAGGTTCGTGCCGTGGATCGGCGTCGCCGTGAGCTTCATCTTGCGCTCGACGCCGTCGAGCCCGGCGGCGAGCACCGCCGCCGCGGCGAGGTACGGGTTCATGTCGGCACCGGGACAACGGGTTTCGAGCCGCGTCGACTTGGGCGATGCCGCGATCACGCGGAAGCTCGCTGTCCGATTGTCGATCCCCCACGTGGGCTTCACCGGCGCCCAGAAGCCGTCGACGAGCCGCTTGTAGCTGTTGATCGTCGGCCAGTACATCGGCGCGAGCTCCATGAGCCCCGCGATCTGACCGGCGAGGTAGCTCTCGAAGAGCTTGCTCATCCTGTTCGCGTTCTTCGGGTCCGAGAAAAGGTTCTTCTTTCCGTCGGAGAGCGACTGATGGATGTGCCCCGAGCAGCCGGGGAGGTGCTGATTCCATTTCGCCATGAAGCTGGGCATGATGCCGAAGCGCGCGGCGATCTCCTTGGTTCCCGTTTTGAAGAGGATCGCGCGATCCGCCGCTTCGAGCGCTTCGGAGAAGAGGATCGCGGCCTCGTAGACGCCGGGTCCGGTCTCGGTGTGCAAGCCTTCGATCGGCACGCCGAATTCGCCCATTTCCGTCATCAGCGCCGCGAAGAAGTCGCGGTTCGCATTGGCCCGCAACAACGAGTAGCCGAACATTCCCGGCGTGAGCGTTGTCGGTCCGACGCCTTTTTTCGCGGCCCACGACTCGGGCGTCTCGGCGAAATTGAACCATTCGTATTCCATGCCGCACATCGGAATTACACCGAGCTTCTCTGCGCGCTTCAGCACGCGCTTCAACACCTGTCGCGGACAGATCGACAGCGGAACCTCCGCTCCGTTCTTCTCGGCGACGAAATCGCCGAGGAAGAATGGAACGCCGCCGTCCCACGGAACGGTGCGGAACGTCTTGAGGTCGATCTTCGCAAGCGCGTCAGGAAACCCCTTGTGCCAGCCGGTGACGGTCGTGTTGTCGTAGGTGACGTCCATCATGTCCCAGCCGAACACGACGTCGCAGAAGCCGAAGCCGCCCTCGGCAGCCGAATAGAACTTTTCCTTGTGGATGTACTTGCCGCGCAGCACGCCGTCGATGTCCGAGACCGCGACTTTGACGCGGTTGCCCGGCGCATTGCGTACCGCGGCGATGACCTTGTCGGTCGGGGACGGGGTCGGCATCGGGTTCCTCCCGGAGAATGGGTGCAGGCGGCTCTTCGTGGGGTGTTGTGCCGCGCGCGCCGCGGGACCTCCCCGTCCGCGCAGCGCTGGGGCGACATTCTAGCGCAGCCGGCTTCGGCGACCGAGGCGCGATGGCACAATGCCTGTCGATGGCCACGACTGCTCGCTTTCAACGATGACGAACGCGGCTGCGCTCGTCGCGCTCCACGTGGCCGTCGCGCTGTTCGGCTTCGCCGGATTGTTCGGCAAGTGGCTGACGCTCTCCCCGGTCGCGATCGTGCTCGGCCGCACTGCGATCGCCGCGGCGGCGCTCGGCATCCTGCGCCTTCGTGCCCGGCAGCACGCGCCGTTCGACGTGCGCCTCGTGGCGAACGGCATCGTGCTCGCGGTGCACTGGGTGAGCTTCTTCGCGGCGATTCAGGTCTCGACGGTCGCGGTGGGGCTCCTCGGCTTCGCGAGCTTTCCGCTGTTCACACTCGCGATCGAGAGAATGTTCCTCGCGCGCCCGATTCATCGGCGCGAAGCGACGACCGCGATTCTCGTTACCGCAGGACTCGTGCTGCTCGTTCCGGAAATCTCGCTCGCCAATCCGATCGTCCGCGGTCTTTGCTGGGGTCTCGTGTCGGGATTCACGTTTGCTCTCCTTGCGGTGATGAACCGGCGCTGGGCAATGGGACGGCCCGCGACCGACATCGCGTTCTGGCAGAACGCGCTCGCGGCGATCGCGCTGCTGCCGTTCGCATGGGCGAGCCCGTGGGCGCTCGGCGAGATCGGCGCTCGCGAAATCGTGTTGCTGATCGTGCTCGGCCTGGGCTGCACGGCGCTCGCGCATACGCTTTTCATCGCCGCGCTCGCGAACGTCACGGCGCACACGGCGAGCGTCATTGCAGCGCTCGAACCGGTCTATGGGATCGCGCTCGCCTTCGCGCTGCTTGGCGAAGTGCCGAGCGCGCGGACGCTCGCCGGCGGTGCGCTGATCGTCGCCGCCGCGGTCACGGCGACGCAGCGCGCGAGCCTTGCGACGGTTGGCTGGCGGCAGCCGAACCGGTAGCATCGGGCTTTCCCTCCGAAATCGCTTCCCCCGAATGCAGATCGGCATCATCGGTTTGGGCCGCATGGGCGGCAACATGGCGCGTCGCCTTCGACGCGGCGGCGTCGAGGTGATCGGCTTCGACGCGGACCCGGCCACCGGGGCTTCTCTCGCGGCCGAAGGGATCGTCGAGTCCGCGGAATCGATCGTCGCGCTCGCCCGGAGACTGGCGCAGCCCCGCGTCGTCTGGCTCATGGTGCCGGCAGGTCACATCACCGAGCTCACCGTCCAGGATCTCTGGCCGGAGCTCGGCTGCGGCGACCTGATCGTCGACGGCGGCAACGCGAATTACAAGGATTCGCAGCGGCGCGGAATCTCGCTCGCTTCCGCGGGTCTCAGGTTCGTCGATTGCGGAGTCTCCGGCGGCGTGTGGGGTCTCGACGCCGGCTACACGCTGATGTTCGGCGGCGACGCTGCGGCCGCCGCGATGATCGAGCCGTTCGCAAAAATCCTCGCGCCGGCGCCCGACGCCGGGTGGCTGCACTGCGGGCCTTGCGGCGCCGGCCATTTCGTCAAGATGATCCACAACGGGATCGAGTACGCGATGATGGAGGCGTACGCCGAAGGCTTCGCGCTCCTCAAGGGCAACGCGAAGCTCGGCATCGACGTTGCCGCGGTCGCCGAGATGTGGCGTCACGGAAGCGTGATTCGCTCGTGGCTCCTCGACCTGACGGCGGACTTCCTGAAGAGCGACTCCGAGCTCGCCGATATCGAGCCCGTCGTCGCCGATTCGGGCGAAGGGCGCTGGACCGCGATCGAGGCGGTCGAGCAGGGCGTTCCCGCGCCGGTCATCGCGCTCGCGCTGATGGCGCGCTTCGCGAGCCAGGGACGATCCGCATACGGCGACAAGATGCTCGCGATGATGCGCAAGGGCTTCGGCGGGCACGCGGTCGAGCGCAAGGACGGTACGCAGTGAACGCGATCGTCGGGCGCGCCGCATGAGCAACGACAAGTGCAAGCCCGCAACGCGCGCTGCGCATCTCGGCCGCCATCCCAGGCGGTTTCTCGGCGCCGTCAATACGCCCGTCTTCCGCGCGACGACGATGCTGTTCCACACGGTCGCGGATCTCGAGCGGGCGGCGCGCAACGAATTCGACGGCATCGGCTACGGCTTGCACGGACTTCCGACCGTCACCGATTTGCAAACGGCGGTCGCAGCGATCGAGGGTGCGCACGCCGCGCTCGCCGTTCCTTCAGGCCTGACTGCGACGACGTTGCCGCTGCTGGCGTTGACGCGACCCGGCGACCACGTCCTCGTCACCGATTCGGTGTACGGACCGACCCGACGCTTCTGCAACAATCACCTGTCGCGACTCGGCGTCGAGACGAGCTACTACGATCCGCTGATCGGAGCCGAGATCGAGCGCGATTTCCGCCCGAGCACGCGGATCGTATTCACCGAGTCGCCGGGATCGCTGACGTTCGAAGTCCAGGACCTGTCCGCAATCGCCGAGGTCGCGCATCGCCGGGGCGCGCTCGTGATCCACGACAACTCGTGGGCGACGCCGTTCGGGTTCCGTTCGTTCGATCACGGTGCGGACGTGTCGGTGCATGCGGCGACGAAGTACATCGGCGGGCACTCCGACGTGTTGCTCGGCTTGATCCTCTGCAACCAGGCGACATTCGCTGCGCTGAATCGGATCTGGACCGATATGGGCGTCACCGCCTCGCCGGACGATTGTTTTCTCGGGTTGCGCGGCTTGCGCACGCTGCCGGTGCGGCTTCAGCGGCATGTCGCAAGCGCGGTCGAGATCGCGCAGTGGCTGCAGCGCCGGCCCGAGGTGCGCGAAGTGATCTACCCGGTGCTTCCGGGATCGCGCGGTCACGCGCTCTGGAAGCGTGACTTCCTGGGTGGCTCCGGGCTTTTCGCCGTCGTGCTCCAACCGGTCGCCAAAGCGCGCATCGACGCGATGCTCGACGGCATGGAGATCTTCGGCATGGGGTGGAGCTGGGGCGGGTTCGAGAGCCTCATCATCCCGACGTACCCGGAGCTCATTCACACGGCAACGGAATGGAACCCGGGCGGGCCGAGCCTGCGGCTCGCGGTAGGGCTCGAAGATCCCGCGGACCTGATCGCAGATCTCGAGGCGGGGCTCGACCGCCTCGCGGGTTGAGAAGCGTCACTTTTCGCGGCTAGGCGGGCTCTTCGCCGAGATAGACGGCCTGCACATTTGCGTTCGCGCGAATCGCGTCCGGCGGCCCTTCCGCGATCACGCGTCCGCGATCGAGCACGATCACGCGATCGGCGTGGCCGAATACGACGTCCATGTCGTGCTCGGTGAAGAGCAGCGCAATCTGCTGCTCGCGCGCGAGCGCCGCCACGAGCTGCATCAAGCGGCCGCGCGAGCGCGGCGACATGCCCGCCGTCGGCTCGTCCATCAACAGCAATCTGGGTGCTGCGGCAAGCGCAAGCGCGAGCTCGACGCGCTTCGCGTTGCCATACGCGAGCGTTGCGCAGCCCTGGTCTGCGAACTCCGTCATGCGCACGCGTTCGAGCAGCGCTTCCGCTTCGCTGCGCATGCAGTCCGTCGCGCGCGCGCCGATCGACTGGTGTCGTCCCGCTCGGGCGAGTAGCGCAAGCTGGACGTTTTCCTGCACCGTCATCGATGCGAAGAGCGCAGCGACCTGGAATGTCCGCCCGACGCCCCTCCTGGCGATCGCGCGCGGCGGCAGCCCGTCGATCCGGGACCCCAGCAGCTCGACGGTCCCGGTGTCCGGCCGCAGCTGGCCGTTGACGAGATTGAAGCATGTGGTCTTGCCGGCGCCGTTGGGTCCGATCAGCGCGACGAGCTCCCCGGCCGCGACGCTGAAGGACACGTCGTGAACGGCATCGACGCCGCCAAAGGACTTCGCGAGGTTCTGTACGCGGAGCACGGCGGCGCTCACTTCGACCTCGATGCGAAAAGTCGCTGCAGCGCGCCGCCGATTCCCATCGGCGCAGCAACGACGATCAGCAGAATCGTTGCGCCGAGCACGGCGTGCCAGTATTCGGTCGCGCGTGCGAGCGTGTCGGAAAGCCACGTGAATGCCGCCGCGCCAAGCAACGGTCCGGCGAGCGCGTTGAGGCCGCCCAGCAGAACCATCACCAGCGCATCGACCGAGCGCGGGATCGCAAGCGTTTCGGGAGAGATGCTTCCTTTCGAGAACGCGTAGAGACCACCGGCCAACCCTGCGAAGCCGCCGGCGAGAGCGAACGCCATCCAGTGCGTGCGCTTGACGTCGATTCCGATCGCTTCGGCGCGCAGCGGCGAGTCGCGGCACGCCCGCAGCGCATAGCCGAATGGCGCGTGCGCAATCCAGACGATCGCCGCGAGCGCTGCAGCGACGAGCCCGAGCGCCAGCCAGTAGTAAGCGGTCTTGCCGGCGAGCCACGCCGCAGGCCAGACGCCGACGATGCCGTTCGAGCCTCCAGTGACGGCGTCCCATTGGAAGGCGATCGACCATACGATCTGCGCGAATGCGAGCGTGAGCATTGCGAGATAGACGCCGGAGAGTCGCACACAGAACCAGCCGATGACGAGCGCGCCCGCCACCGCTGCGACAGGCGAAAGCGCGAGTGCGGCTTCCATCGGCATTCCGCCCTTGACGGCGAGCGCCGCTGCGTACGCGCCGATGCCGAAATACGCGGCGTGGCCGAACGACGCCATGCCGCCGGTGCCCATGAGAAGCTGCAGGCTCGCTGTGAAGAGCGCCAATACGAGCACGTCGGTTGCGAGAACGAGCCGATATTCGTCGCCCGTCCACGGGAGGAAGACGGCAATGCCGAGCGCAACGAGCGCGCCCAGCGCCGCGCGCCTGCCGGGCGGCACGACGAGCGCACGAAATTCGGCCACCGGCGTCGTCGGCGGCGCGGCCGGCGCCACGCCCATCAATCCGTAGGGACGCGCGACGAGCACGATCGCCATCACGACGAATTCGGCGACGAGCGTGAGCTTCGGGAACGCGATCGCAATGTCGCCGACGCTTACGGTCCCCGCGGCGATGCAGAGCGCCTTCGTGAGGCCGATCAGGAGTGCGGCGACGAACGCCCCGGGGATCGAGCCCAGTCCACCAACGACGGTGACGACGAACGCTTCGGCGATGATCGCGAGATCCATGCCGAGATTCGCCGGTTCGCGCGGCAGCTGCAACGCGCCCGCGAGGCCGGCAAGAAACGAGCCGAGCGCGAAGACACTCGTGAACAGGCGGCGCTCGTTGATCCCGAGCGCGGCAGCGAGCACGCGATTCTCGGTTGCCGCGCGCGTAAGGACGCCGAAACGCGTGCGCTCGATGATCCACCACAGCGCGACGAACACCAGCGGGCCCACGGCGAGGAGAAAGAGATCGTAAGTCGGAACTGCGCGGCCGAAGACGTCGAGCGCGCCGCGCAGGCCCGGCGCGCGCGGACCGAGCAGGTCCTCGGGGCCCCACAGCGCGAGCGCGAGATCGCGAACGATGAGGACGACACCGAACGTCGCCGCGAGCTGCAGGAGCTCCGGAGCGGCATAGATGCGCTTGAGGATCAGCGCTTCGATTGCCGCGCCGATCAGCGCGACGGCAAGTGCAGCGACGAGAACGGCGCCCCAGAATCCGAGCGGACCGCGACCGAGCGCCGCCGAGAGCGTATAGGCGAGATACGCCCCCAGCATATAGAGCGAGCCGTGCGCGAAGTTGACGACGCGCGTTACGCCGAAGATCAGCGTGAGACCCGCCGCGACGAGGACCAGTGCGGATGCGCCGGCGAGCCCGTTCAGCAGTTGCGCGAAGAGGGAGGCGAGCGACACGCTGGCCTTGGGCTCGTGCGCGCCGGACGCGCCCTTTACTGCGCGGCGCGCAGCCGCTTCACCGTGTCGTCGGACGGGAGATAGTTGGCGCCGTCGGCGTAGCGCCAGTCGACCATCACGCCTTTGCCGTCCTTCACCGCCGTGCGGCCGACGTACGCGCCCATCGTCGATTGATGGTCGAGCGCGCGGAACGTCACTTTGCCGAACGGGCTCTCGAACGTGAGGCCGTTCATCGCGGCGACGAGCTTCTCCGTGTCGGTCGAGCCCGCCTTGCGAATTGCGGCGGCCGCGGCGATGACCGCGCTGTAGCCGACGACGGATCCCAGCCGCGGGTAGT
>DASSGI010000309.1:0-3285 GCA_035857655.1 Casimicrobiaceae bacterium
CGCCATCCCGAGCATGATCTTCTACAGACACTTCCGCGCCAAGGCCGATAGCCTTACGCTCGAGATGGAGCAGCAGGCGATCAAGCTCGTCGAGCTCGCGCACGGCGAGCGGAAGTAGGCGCTCGAGATGAACCTGCGTGCCGGCCGCTCGCGCGAAGAGCCCGAGATCAACTTCATCCCGCTGATCGACGTGCTCCTCGTCATCCTGATCTTCCTCATGGTCACGACGACGTATCAGCGGGTGGCCGAGCTGCAGATCACGCTGCCCGAGGCCAACGCGGACCCGATGCAGCAGCGCCCGAAGGAGATCAACGTCGGCATCGATGCTCAAGGGCGCTACGTGATCGACAAGAACGTCTTCCAGTTCACGACCGTGCCTGCGCTCGCCGAAGCGTTGAAGCGCTCCGCCGGCGACGCGAAGGAGTCCGTGGTCATCATCAACGCCGACGCCAACGCGACGCATCAGTCGGTGATCCACGTGATGGAGGCGGCGCGCGAAGCGGGGCTCGTTCATATCACCTTCGCGACTCAGACGCCGCCGAAGTGACGCGGCTGTCCGAGAGCCGGACGCGTGGCGTCGCCGCGATCGGAAACACTCGCGTCATCCCGGCTTATCTTGGTAACTGAGCCGGGATCCAAGTGACTGTTGGATGACGCACGACGCTGGGTTCCCGCTTACGCGGGAACGACGAGTCAGCCGACCATGTTCTTCTCCGAACGTCTCGTCGCCGACTGGTACCGACCGCGGCTCACGCCCTTGACGGCAGCGCTCCTCCCGCTGTCGGTCGTGTTCCGCGCCGTCGTCGCTGTCCGCCGCTTTCTCTATCGAAGCGGAATCCTCAGCTCGGTTTCGATGCGCGCGCCGGTGGTCGTCGTAGGCGGCATTTCCGTCGGAGGCACCGGGAAGACGCCGCTCGCGCGAGCGCTCGCCGCGGCGCTTCGCGGCGCGGGCTGGCACCCGGGATTCGTCGCGCGCGGCTATGGTGGAAGCAATGTCTCGCCGCGCGCGGTGTCGGCGAGCGATGATCCGGCGCTCGTAGGGGATGAGTCGCTGCTTCTCGCCGCCGACGGCTTCCCGACGTGGGTCGGACGGCAGCGCGTCGCGGCGGCGCGCGCGCTCCTCGAGGCGCACGGCGAGTGCGATGTGATCATCGCCGACGACGGACTGCAGCACTACGCGTTGGGGCGGGACGCGGAGATCGCGGTGATCGACGCCGTGCGCGGCTTCGGCAACGGGCGCCTGCTTCCGGCCGGGCCGTTGCGCGAGCCCCGCAGCCGCCTCGACGAAGTCGATGCGGTCGTGAGCCTCGTGACCGACGATGCGCCGACGCCGGGCGAGAGCACGATGCGCTACGAGCCGTCGGCTTGGCGAAACCTCGTGCGCGCCGATGCCGTGGCCGATAGAAACGCCTGGCGCAAGGGACCCGTGCACGCGATCGCCGGCATCGGCGACCCGGCGCGCTTCTTCGCGCTCGTGCGCACGCTTGGGCTGGATCCCGTCTGCCACGCCTTTCCCGATCATCACCGTTACACGCGCGACGAGCTCGAGTTCCCCGGCGCGACGGCCGTCCTGATGACGGAGAAGGATGCGGTAAAATGTGCCCGGTTCGCGGATGATCGATTCTGGTGTTTGCCCATCCGGGCGCGCATCGATCCAAACCTCGTCGCGCATGTCGCAAGGAAGCTGCGTGGATCCCAAGCTGCTTGAAATCCTGGTCTGCCCCGTAACCAAGGGCCCCCTCGTCTACGACCGGCAGCGACAGGAGCTCATCTCCAAATCGGCGCGGCTCGCCTACCCGATTCGCGACGGCATCCCGGTCATGCTCGAGGAAGAAGCGCGCAAGCTCGATCCTTCCGAGTACGAGTGAGCGGGACGGCTCTTGAGCCACGCGCCTTGAGCTTCACCGTCCTCATTCCCGCACGCTATGCATCGACCCGGCTGCCGGGCAAGCCCCTCGCCGACGTTGCGGGCAGACCGCTGGTGATTCGGGTTGCCGAGCGGGCGCAAGCGAGCGGAGCGCAACGGATCGTGATCGCCACCGACGACGAGCGCATTCGCGCGGCCGCTGCAAAGCACGGTGTCGACTCGGTGATGACCCGCGCCGACCACCGTACGGGGACCGATCGACTGGCGGAGGCTGCGTCGATCCTGCGTCTCGACGACGCGACGATCGTCGTCAACGTCCAGGGGGACGAACCGCTGCTCGAACCTGCGCTCATTCGCGGCATGGCCGAAGAGCTGCAAACCCACGCCGACGCCGCGATCGCCACGGCGTGCCACCCGATCGACAATCCGGAGGAGGCGTTCAATCCGAACGTCGTCAAGGTGGTGCTCGACCACGCCGGTTACGCGCTTTATTTCAGTCGCGCGACAATCCCGTGGGCGCGCGAGGCGTTCCGAGTTGATCGCGGGACGTTGCCTGAGGGGCTGCCCCTGTACCGGCACTACGGTCTTTACGCCTATCGCGTGGGCTTCCTGCGCCGGTATCCGCTGCTCGCCGAGGCGCCCGTCGAGCGCTTCGAAGCGCTCGAGCAGTTGCGCGCTCTCTGGCACGGTCACCGCATCGTGGTGCGGATCACGACCGGTACGCCGGCTCCGGGCGTGGATACGCAGGAAGACCTGGATCACGTGCGGGCGCTCTATGCCGCGAGCAAGGTTTGACTTTGACGAGGTTGTCGCGACAGAATCGCCGCAACCGGTGGCTCGGACCCTCGAGCGCAGGCTAACCTGGGACAAGAACGACGCGCCGTAACAGGCTGCGCGTCGACTTCCACGTCGGGAACCTCAACGTGCGACTCATCCTGCTGGGCCCGCCGGGCGCGGGCAAGGGCACTCAGGCCGGATTCATCCGCGACGCGTACGAGATCCCGCAGATCTCGACCGGCGACATGCTACGCGCGGCGGTGAAGGCCGGCACGCCGCTCGGGCTCGCGGCGAAGAAGGTGATGGACGCAGGCGCGCTCGTGTCCGACGAGATCATCATCGGCCTCGTCAACGAGCGGTTGCGCGAGCCGGATTGCGCTCACGGTTATCTCTTTGACGGGTTTCCCCGCACGATTCCGCAGGCCGAGGCGCTCAAGGCGGCGCGCGTCGGGCTCGACTTCGTGCTCGAGATCGTCGTACCCGATTCGGCCATCGTGGAACGCATGAGCGGACGGCGCGTGCACGTGGCTTCCGGGCGCACGTATCACATCAAGTACAACCCGCCGAAGGTTGCCGATCGCGACGACGTCACCGGCGAGCCGCTGATTCAGCGCGAGGATGATCGCGAGGAGACGGTGAAG
>DASSGI010000310.1:0-2380 GCA_035857655.1 Casimicrobiaceae bacterium
GTACGAGGTTCCCGGTGCGACGCCGAAGTAGCCCGCCTCGGGATTGATCGCGTAGAACTTTCCGTCTGCGTGCGGCTTGATCCACGCGATGTCGTCGCCGATCGTCGTGACCTTCCAGCCCTCGAAGCCCTTGGGCGGAATGAGCATCGAGAGATTCGTCTTGCCGCACGCGCTCGGAAATGCCGCGGCGACATAGCTCTTCTCACCCGAGGGCGCAGTGACGCCGAGGATCAGCATGTGCTCGGCGAGCCACCCGTTGTCGCGTCCCATCACCGAGGCAATGCGCAACGCGAAGCACTTCTTTCCGAGCAGCGCATTGCCGCCGTAGCCGGAGCCGAACGACCAGATCTCGCGCGTTTCCGGGAAATGAACGATGTACTTGTGCTCCTTGTTGCACGGCCACGCGACGTCAGCCTGCCCGGGCGCAAGCGGCGCGCCGACCGAGTGCACGCAGGGGACGAATGTGCCGTCGTCTCCGAGGATGTCGTAGACGCCACGCCCCATTCGCGTCATCAGCTTCATGCTGACGACCACATACGGACTGTCGGTGATCTCGATTCCGATGTGTGCGATGTGGCTGCCTAGCGGCCCCATCGAAAAGGGAACGACATACATCGTGCGACCGCGCATGCAGCCGTCGAAGAGCTGGTTGAGAGTCGCGCGCATCTCCGCCGGCGCAACCCAGTTGTTCGTCGGGCCCGCATCGTCCTTCTCCCGGCTGCAGATGAACGTGCGGTCCTCGACGCGCGCGACGTCGGAAGGATCCGAGCGCGCGAGGAAACTGTTCGGACGAAGCTTCGCGTCGAGCGCCGTCAGCGTTCCCGCGGCGACCATTTCATTGCAGAGGCGGGCGTATTCCTCGTCGCTGCCGTCGCACCACACGACGCGCTCGGGCTTCGCGAGCATCGCGATGTCGTGGATCCACGCGACAAGCCGCGAATGACGCACATACGACGGCGCCGCGATGTCCGTGGCGAGCAATGACAACCGTTCGGGATGGTTCATCGAATTCCTGCGCGACGTGGAAGGCATCCGATTTCCGCCTCGAGCGACTCGCGCGACGATGTGAAAGGTCCGTGAGTTTACACCGCCGACACGCCGCTCTGGATGCGCCGTCCGTCAGCCCCATTGGCCTAGTGGCCTGACCGCATCGTGTCGCTCGATTACTGCTCTTGACCTGAAATTGATTCAGGCGTTCCGGCGGTGTGTAGCCGACAATTCGTCGACTGCGATGCCATGCAATGCGCAAAGCATGCCGTCGCAAAGCGCGCGATGCGCGATGCGCGTTGCATCGAAAGTCCCCGCCCACATGAAACGGCTGGGGGCGTGGTCATTTGCGCGCACTGATCTTGCGCTCGCGCCACTTTCGTACGCGAGCGAAGAGCGGCGCCGTGCAGAGGAGCAACACGACCACGCGCGTGACGTGAAACGAGGTGACGAGCGGTACGCCGAGTTGTAAAACTTTCGCGGTCACCGACATCTCGGCGATCCCTCCCGGCGTCATCCCGAGAACGACGGTTGCCGGATACAGCCCGGCGAGCTGGGCCGCGATCCAACCGAAAGCCGCTGAAATGAAAATCGCGCCGACCACGGTGGCCGCGACGGCGAAGACGAATCGCGGCGCGCCGTAGAAGAAGTCGCGTTCGAACCGCGCCCCGAGCGCGCAGCCGAGGAGGCACTGCCCCGCGTTCGATGCGAACGTCGGCGTCGCCGACAGATTGATCTCCATGGCCGTTAGCGGAATGGCGACTGCGAGCGACCCGAGCACGAACGCATTGGGGAGCCTGAGCGCGGTAACGATGAGACCGCCGATGCCGGTCGCTGCCATAAGGAGCGCGAAACCTCCTGCAGAGAACGTCGTCGTCCCCGGAACGTACGGGTCGGCGCCGTGAAGCCCGAGCAGCGCAAACGCGGTCGGCACCGTCGTGACCACGATGATGAGTCGAATGCTTTGCGCGGATGCGACGCGATCGACGCGCGCGCCGAAGCGCTCGCCGAGAACCGACATCTCGGCTGCGCCACCCGGAACGCTTCCGAAGATGGCCGTCGTGCGATCGATCGACGCCATGTGCGCAAGCGCAACGCCCGCAGCGTAGCCCAGCCCGATCGCGAACACGGCGCCCACCGCGAGCAGCGGCCACCAGCCCGTAACCTCGCGGACGACGGCCGGCGTGAAATAGAGTCCGAGCGCGGTGCCGATGATCCACTGCCCGACCTGCCGCCCACCGGGAACGGCGGAAATATTTGCACCCGCGACTCGCAGCAGCGCGACCGTGACGAGCGGTCCCATCATCCACGGGATCGGCGTACCGATGCGGCTGCACAACCAGCCGGCCGCCGCGCCGAGCGTCAATCCCGCGATCGGCGGCAGCATCGTGTG
>DASSGI010000311.1:0-2137 GCA_035857655.1 Casimicrobiaceae bacterium
AAGGCACGTACACGTAATAGGCGCGAGGCTCGAGCGTCTGAACGAACTTCTGGCCGAACGCGCTCCAGTCGCGCTCGAAGACGAGGCCTGCGTCGACCGTGGAGATCGGAATCACATAGGTCTGCTCGGCGATGTCGGGCGTCGGCGAGTTCAGGCTGTAGTGCCGCGCATGCACACCTGTCGTCGCCGTGAAGTACCACGCCGGTCCCTGCTTCGTCCACGACGCGATCGGATATGCGTACGCGCGCTGACCGGTGATCAGCGTGGGATTCTGGAAGTTCGCATATTCGCCGGTCCCGGTGAACGCGAAGCCCTTCCAGTCCACCTCCTGCAGCGCACCGAGCAGCTGCGGAACGCGGTTGTACGGAGGGGGCCCAGGAGGCAGGCTTGGATCGAACAGCGTCTGGAACTCCTGCGCGCGGACGATGAACGTCCATGGGGCTTTCGCATAGACGAGGCCTGCCTCGCGCGGCAGCGTCGTCTGCGACGTCAATCCGACGCGATCGGCGAGATCGGCGAAATACGTGTTGTCGGAGACCTTGTTGTAGTTCCAATAGCCGGCGAGCCCGGGGAGCAGCGAATCGAGCTTCTGCGTGTGCTTCCACGACACGCCCCAGCGCGTCGTGCCGGTGATGCGGTCGTTGGCGAGATATTCACCGGTCGCCTCGCCCTGTGAATCGTCGAAGAGATAGCGCCCCTGCCCGAGAAACTGCAAGCCGCGCTTCGTCATCAACCGCGGCGCGAGCGTCGCGTCGTAGTTCGGCGCAAGATTGAGGTAGTAGGGCTGGGTGTACTCGAACCCGCGCGTTTGCGACGATCCGAACAGCGGCGCCAGAAATCCCGACTTGCGCTCGTTCGACAGCGGAAACTCGGCCCACGGCGTATACATGACCGGCGCGCCGAGGAAATAGAGCGTCGTGTCGTGACCGGTGCCGACCATCCTTGAGCGGTCGACTTCGAGCTCGTCCATCCGGATGAACCAGTCGTCGCGCGGCGCGACGCACGTCGTGTACTCGGCATTGGACGCTTCGTAGTGCATGGGCCCGGTGAAACGGATCTCCGAGGCGGTCCCGCGCGAGTTGTTCTCCCCGATGTAGAAGCGCGGCGACTTGAAATATCCGGTCTCCGTGTCGCGCTTGAATTTCACCTCCGGGCCGGTGATCCAGTCGATGCCGCGTCGTATCAGCACGTTGCCCTGCGCGAACACTTCGTCGGCGACGAAATCGTAGCGAAGCGAGTCGGCAAGTACCGTCTCGGTGCGCGTGCGCAATTCGACTTTCCCCGTGGCCTCGACGTATTGGTCGGCGACCCCGCCCACCTGGTCGGCGCGCAGGAAGATCACGCTGTCCTGGAACGGCGGGCGCGCCGGCGGGGTGGTGGGCTTTGCGCTGCCAGGGGGCCGCGGCGAGCTGACCGGGGGCGGCGTCAGCTGCGGTGCCGGCTTGAGCGCAGGCTGCGGCAGCGCCTCTTCGGGCGGCGTCCCGCTCGGCGACGACTGCGCCGCGACGTGCGGTGACGCGAACGCTGCCGCGAGCGCAACAGCCGCGGGGGTCAAGCGCAGTCTCATCGACGGGAGCTCGTGCGAAGAAGCGGAACAGCCGTTGTAAAATGATTCATTCTAGTGCATCGATCTGACGGCGCGCCTACAACCCCTCCCGCGTCGTTCGACCTTCACCCGCGCCCGATGAACGCCGTCAAGGACGACCGCCTCGATCTCGTTGCGAAATGGGTAGGCGCAGCGCTCGGGACGGATCGGTTCACGCTCGCCCCCGCGTCCGCGGACGCGAGCTTCCGCCGCTATTTCCGGATCACGCCCGAAGCGCCATGGCGCGGGCGGACGACGCTGATCGCGATGGATGCTCCGCCGCCGATGGAGAATTGCCGGCCCTACATCCACGTGGCGAAGCTGCTCGCCGATGCCGGCGTCCACGCGCCGGAAGTGCTCGCCTCGGATCTGCAGCGCGGATTCCTGCTGCTGACCGACCTCGGGGTGCGAACGTACCTCGGCGCGCTCGACGTCTCTGCGGCGCCCGCGCTCTACTCCGACGCGATCGACGCGCTCATTCGCTGGCAGTGCGCGACGCGCGACGACGGAGAGCTCAGGCGCTACGACGACGCACTGCTCACGCAGGAGCTC
>DASSGI010000312.1:0-7361 GCA_035857655.1 Casimicrobiaceae bacterium
CCTTGAACTGCGACGCCGCGCGCGCACGTTCGCGCTGCGCGTCCATCGCGCGGTTGAAACCCTCTTCATCGACCGTCACGTTGCGCTCGCGCGCGACGTCGGCCGTGAGGTCGAGCGGAAAGCCGAACGTGTCGTAGAGCGTGAACGCGGTCTCGCCGTCGAGAACCCGTCTCCCGCCGGCGAGCGCCTGCTCGAGCATCTTCATCCCGTTCTCGATCGTCTCTCCGAAACGCTCTTCCTCGAGCTTCAGCACTTCGGCGACGCGCGCCGACGAGCGGCGGAGCTCGGGATAGGCTGCGCCCATCACGTGATCGAGATCGGCAACGAGCTTGTGGAAGAACGGCGCCTTCTGCCCGAGCTGGTAACCGTGGCGAATCGCGCGGCGGATGATCCGGCGCAGCACGTACCCGCGTCCCTCCGCACTCGGGATGACGCCGTCGACGATCAGGAACGCGCACGCGCGGATGTGATCGGCGATGACGCGCAGGCTGGGCGACAGATAGTCCTGCGCACCGGTCTCGCGGACCGCGGCGCGAATGAGCTCCTGGAAGAGATCGATCTCGTAGTTCGAATGAACGCCCTGCAGCACCGCGGCAAGGCGCTCGAGGCCCATCCCGGTGTCGACCGACGGCTTAGGCAGCGGATTCATCGCGCCGCTTTCGTCGCGGTTGAACTGCATGAACACGAGATTCCAGATCTCGATGTAGCGATCGCCCTCCGACTCGGGCGATCCCGGCGGCCCGCCCCAGACCTCCGGGCCATGGTCGTAGAAGATCTCCGAACAGGGGCCGCACGGGCCCGTGTCGGCCATCTGCCAGAAATTGTCGCTCGCGTACTTCGCGCCCTTGTTGTCGCCAATCCGCACGCAGCGCTCGGCAGGGACGCCGATGTCCTTCGTCCACGCGTCGAAGGCTTCGTCGTCGTCGATGTAGACCGTCGTCCAGAGCTTCTCGGGCGGCAGTCCGTACACCTTCGTCAGGAGCTCCCACGCGTAGCGGATCGCGTCGCGCTTGAAGTAGTCGCCGAAGCTGAAGTTGCCGAGCATCTCGAAGAACGTGTGGTGGCGAGCCGTGTAGCCGACGTTGTCGAGATCGTTGTGCTTGCCGCCGGCGCGCACGCAGCGTTGCGCGGTCGTTGCGCGGTTGTAGGAGCGGTTGTCCTCGCCGAGAAAGACATCCTTGAACTGCACCATTCCCGAGTTCACGAAAAGAAGCGTCGGATCGTTCGCCGGCACGAGCGATGACGAAGGGACGACCGCGTGCCCGCGCTCCTCGAAGAATTTGAGGAAGCGGCTGCGGATGTCGGCGGTTTTCATGGTTGCGGCGAGGAAGGGTCGTTGATCGAGATGCGCGCGCAGACAGCGAGAATCAAGTAAAAGACGAACGAAAGAGCGTGAAACCTACTGATTTTACGCGGATTTGCCGGCGGCCGCCACGCATCGCCCCTCAGCGACGCAGCGGAAAGCCCTCCGAGGCGAGCCGAGCGAGCGCCGAAGCATCGAGTCCGCCAAGATCGAGATTGGGCAGGATGTCGTTGTCGGCGCGAAGATCGCGTCCCCACGATGCCGAAAGAACGTCGAGACAGGCGTCCGTCAAAGGGACGCGTACTCCGGCGATTCGCGCAACCGCCGCGGTGAATCCCAAGCCGAAGGGCGCGTCCTCGAGGACGAAGCGCGTGTCCAGCGACGTCGGACCCGGCGGACCGCCGCGACGCGCATGCAGCTGCGAGGCCTGCTCGGCGAGCGGCGCGCGCGGAAGATCGAACGAATGCTCGAAGTGCTGTTCGATCGTCCGCACCGAAAGGCCGAACGATTCCGCCACCGCGCGGCGCTCCGCATCCAGACGATCGATCAACCGCGAGACGGCCAGCGTGAGGTACCGATACTGCGGCCACGCCTCGCCAAGCTCGATCCGCGTGAGGTTGGCGAGCGCGAGTCCGGCGTGCGCGACCGGGTTGATGTTGACCAGAGCGATCGCCAGCGCGCTCGCGGCGAGATCGAAGCGCTCGCCGAAAAGGTTCCTGCAAACGTCGAGCGCACGAGCCCCGCCGGACGCGGGAATCGCCGCGACATCGAGCCGGGCGCGGAGCACGTTGATGCTGACGGCAGCCTCGCCGGTCTTGCGCGCCGTCAGCACCGTGGTGCCGAAGCTCGCGATCACCGGCCGCGCATCGCGCGCGCAGACGAGCTTCGAAAGATAAAGCGGCGAAAGCGACAGCGCGCCGCTGACGATCACCGTATGGCGCGATTCGAGATGCGGAGCGAGCCGCTCCATCACCGCGCGATGTCCGTTGGCGGGAACGGCGATCAGCACGACGTCGTAACCCGCGATCTCCGCGACATCTGCGATCACCGCAGGATGCGCAATGCCGGTCATCACACCGAAATAGGCGAGTCCGCCTTCGCGTGCGAGGCCGGCCGTGCCCCGACCCGACGGTGACCATAGCCCCGCGCGATGGCCGCCCGCTTCGATCAGCGCGGCGCTTCCGAACGCGATGGCGCCCGCGCCGATGATCGCGACGTTCATGGGTCAGGTATCGCCTTTGAGTGACTCGGTTACTCGCGGCCTTCCGCGACGATTTATGAGTATTCCCACCTCGCGTTGTCGGCCGCAGTCGCTCGCTCGGACGCGCCCTTCGGGCCTCGGCTCGACCTTCGGTCTCGCCCCGCTCACTTCACTCCGGCTTGATCTTTGCCGCCGTGATGATCTTCGACCAGCGCTCGATGTCGCTGCGGACGAACTGTGTGAATTCCTCCGATGTCCCGCCCACGGGATCGGTGCCCAGCGCGGCGAGCTTTTCCTTCACTTCGGGCGATGCGAGCGCTTTGTTGAACGCGCCCGAGAGGCGCTCGACGACCGCAGGTGGCATTCCAGTGGGCGTCGCGATGCCGATCCATACCGAAACGTCGAGTTGCGGCACGCCTTGCTCAGCGAACGTGGCCGTCGAAGGAAGCAGCGGCGAGCGCTTCTTCGCGGTGACCGCGAGCGCCTTCAGGCGATTCGTCGACGTGTACGGCTGCGCCGAGGCGGTCGTCGTGAACATCGTCTGCACCTGCCCGCCGAGCATGTCGGTGAACGCGGGTGCGGCGCCCTTGTACGCGACGTGCGTAAGGTCGGCGCCGGTTGCGTTCTTGAAAAGCTCGAGCGTCAGGTGCGTGTACGTGCCATTCCCGGTCGAGGCGGTATTGATCTTCGCTGGGTTCGCTTTGGAGTAGGCAATCAGCTCGCGCGCGTTCGAGACGGGAAGCGACGGCACCCCGAGCAACACGAGCGGAGCATCCGCGAGATGAACGACGTGGACGAAGTCCTTGAGCGGCGCGTAACCGACGTTCGGTCGCAGCGAAGGCTCGATTGCCATCTGCGCGCCTGTCGACAGCAGCAACGTGTAGCCGTCGGGCGCCGATCGCGCGACCTCCTGCGTCGCGATCTGTCCCCCTGCGCCCGCCTTGTTCTCGACGACGATTTGCTGGCCAAGCGCTTCGCCTGCCTTTTGCGCGAACAAGCGACCGATCACGTCCTGCGATCCGCCGGGCGTGAACGGCACGATGAGGCGGATGGGCTTCGCAGGCCACGGTTGTGCAACGGCCGCGGCGGCGACAATGGCCAGCGCCAGCGCGCAACAGGTGGAACGAATGATGTTCATCGGAGATCCCGAAGCGATTGTTCGCAAGCGCGTGCGACGTGCATTCTAGCCCCCGGCGCCGATTCGCTGTATTCCACAAACGCATCGCCTGAGGCGAAAAGTGCACTACACGGCCAATCTGAACCATGAATGCGCGCGCCGTTGCTGTACGCTGCGTGGCGAGTGGAGGAGCGCATCGCGTGATAGGCGACCTCGTCGATGACGATGACGATGACGTCACGGATGCTTCGATGCTGCCCTGCGCTGGAGGGCAACTGGAGCACCAGGCGGAGTGGAGTCGAGCCCGGAAGCAGCTGGTGGTCGATACGATCGATCCCCGTAGAAAGCTCAAAGCGCTCTACATGCCGTACACCTGCCAGCTGTCTTTCCCCGCAAGCGAATTTCGCGCACAGATTCGCGCGTACCTCACCGAGCCCGGTTGCTCGTACGTTTCGTTGCCGATCCGATCCAGCAGGTTCGCGCACGACGATCGGAAGTCGAACGTGGTCGAGAAGCTCCGGTTCCTGATCGGTGAGCTCCAACCCCGCGGGTTCGAGTTCGCAGGGCCGGCCAGGGCCATGGAACTGCTCGGCATCGACTGGGCGTATCAGCGCGGCCCGATCGCCGCGCCCCCGCGCGCCACTACTCGGCCGGCGGATCGCGCAACAGCTTCAGGATGGCCGACAGCGAGAACCCGCGACTTTGCAGGAAGCGGACCTGCCGCGCCTTCTCGCGCTCGTCTGCGGGCGGCTCGCCGAAGCGGCGTCGCCACAGCGCGGTCATCGCGCGCTCATCATCGATCGGATTCGCCTCGATTGCGCGGGCGATCGCCTCGTCATCGACTCCGCGCGCCTTGAGCGCGGCACCGATCGCCCGTTTGCTGTGGGTGCCCGCCTTGTTCGCGACGACGGCGCTCGCGTAGCGCGCGTCGGAGAGAAGGCCGCGCGCAACGAGCTCGTCGAGCACACGGTCGACCTCGGCGGGTTCGGCATCGCCGCTCGCAACCAGCTTCGCCCGGATTTCGGCGCGCGAATGCTCGCGCCGTGCGAGCAGCGCGACGGCCCGCGCCTTCAACGGCTTCGCCGGCCTATTCGTCGCTGTCCGGCGGCTCGCCGCGCGCTCTCAGAGCGCCCGGGACGGGCACCCCGACCGCAGCGCGAATCTTCGCTTCGATCTCGGAAGAGATCTCCGGATGGTCGCGAAGAAATTCACGCGTGTTGTCCTTGCCCTGCCCGATCTTCTCGCCGTTGTACGCGTACCAGGCGCCGGACTTCTCGATGATGTCGTGCGCGACGCCAAGCTCGACGATTTCGCCCTGGCGCGATATGCCTTCGCCGTAGAGGATGTCGAACATCGCCTCGCGGAACGGCGGCGCGATCTTGTTCTTGACGACCTTGACGCGCGTTTCGTTGCCGATCACCTCGTCGCCGCGCTTGATTGCACCGACTCGCCGGATGTCGAGGCGCACCGACGCGTAGAACTTGAGCGCGTTGCCGCCCGTGGTGGTTTCGGGATTGCCGAACATCACGCCGATCTTCATCCGGATCTGGTTGATGAAGATCACCAGCGTATTGGCGCGCTTGATGTTCGCCGTCAACTTGCGCAGCGCCTGACTCATCAGCCGCGCCTGCAGCCCGGGGAGCTGATCGCCCATCTCGCCTTCGATTTCGGCTTTCGGCACGAGCGCTGCCACCGAATCGATGACGATGACGTCGACGCCGCCGGAGCGCACCAGCATGTCGGCGATCTCGAGGCCCTGCTCACCGGTGTCGGGTTGCGAGATCAGCAGCTCGCCGACATTGACGCCGAGCTTCCCCGCGTAGACCGGATCGAGCGCATTTTCCGCGTCGATATAGGCGGCGGTGCCTCCCGCCTTCTGGACCTGCGCGACGACCTGAAGCGACAGCGTCGTCTTGCCGGAGGATTCCGGCCCGTAGATTTCGACGACCCGCCCGCGCGGCAGTCCGCCCACCCCGAGCGCGATGTCGAGCCCGAGCGATCCCGTCGAGACGACCTGCAGGTCGTTCTGGACCTGGGCCTCGCCCATCTTCATGATCGAGCCCTTGCCGAACTGCTTTTCGATCTGGGCCAGCGCGGCGGCGAGCGCCTTGTTCTTGTGGTCGTCCATGGTGTTATCGAGAGGCATCGAGGGCTCCGGAGTATGGCGCAGCGCGGCGCGGGTGGGTATGCAGGGCATAATACGATAGAACGATCGTTCGATCAATCCCTCCGACGGATGAATCGGGGCCCGGCAGGCACTTACCGCGACCCCGAGGCGGAGGTGGCGACCCGGATCCTTAGGAGCCTGCGGTCGCGAGCTCGATCAACCCGTCGAGCGCGGCCAGGACGGAGGCTTCGCGGACCGCCGCCCGATCTCCGGGAAACTGCCGGGTCGACGATCGGACGGCGCCCCCGCGATGCCCCCAGGCGAAGCAGACGAGCCCGACGGGCTTCCCCGGCGTTGCGCCGGAAGGACCCGCGATCCCGGTAATTGCAACCACGAGCGTCGCCGAGCTTCGCGCGAGCGCTCCCGCGACCATCTCCCTCGCGGTTTCCTCACTGACCGCACCGTGCGCGGCGAGCGTATCGGCGCGCACGCCGAGCATCTCGGCCTTCGCATTGTTCGAATACGTGACGAACCCGCGCTCGAACCATTCGGAGCTCCCGGCGACGTCGGTGATCGCGCCGGCGACGAGCCCGCCCGTGCACGATTCAGCAGTCGCGACGCGCCATCCGCGCTGCTGCAGCGTCGCGCCGAGGCGCGTTGCGAGATCGAGCGTTGCCGCGCTCACCTTGCTTCCTCCGGCCCTACTCGCAGCGCCCGGGTATGCCGCGGTAATGATAGGCGTACGCGGTTCTGAAGCCGAATTTGCGATAGGCGGCGATTGCCGGCGCGTTGTCGGCCTGGACTTGCAGGTAGGCTCCGTTCGCGCCGTGCTGCCACGCCCAGGAGAGCAGCGACGCACAGGCAAGCGACGCGTAACCCTTGCCGCGCGCGTCCGGTGCCGTAATGACGTCGAAGATGCCGACGAGCGATCCGTCGATCGCAACCTGGGCGGTGCATACGACGCGATCGCCGGCGCGGATCAGCGCATAGCGCTTGATCAGCGGCGAGTTGACGAGCCGCTCGCGATGCGCGTCGCGCTGTTCCAGCGTCGAGCGGCGCAGCTGGTCCACGGCGTCGACGAAAACGTCGATCTCGGGCGTCTCGACAACGACATCGGCTGCGTGATCGGGAATGTCCGGCGGCCGATCCATCGCGAGCGTCTGAACCAGCGTTTCGGCGAATGACAGGTAGCCCCGGGAGGCAAGCACGCGATCTAGATCGCCGGGCCGCGACATCGGCGTCATCCTGAACAGCAGAGGCAGCGCATGGCGCGCATAGACGGCTTCGCAATAGGCGATCTTGTCGCCCACCGGCAACGACGAGCCGAAATGCGGATTGACGCTGCGCGCGCGCTTCGCCGTTCCCGGCGAAAGGCGCAGCAGCCAGCCGTCGTAGAAGAGCTGGCGCTGGGTTTGCAACGCATTGAGCCCGGCCTCCTCGACCCGTACGAGGTCGGCGCCGCCCGCTCGATCGGTATCGTCGTTCATCGAATCACCCGAACAGGTTTCGCCACAGCGCGACCGCGAGCAGCGTGTAGCCGGCCGCGGCGAGGTCGTCGATCATGACGCCGAATCCGTTCTTGAACCTGCGATCGAGTTGCCTGATCGGCGGGGGCTTCGCGATGTCGAAGAAA
>DASSGI010000313.1:0-9848 GCA_035857655.1 Casimicrobiaceae bacterium
GAATTGCAGAAATCGAGGTCGCCGCCCATCACGAGCTCGCCCTTATCGGACTGGCTGATGTAGAAGTGCACCGCACCCGAGGTGACGACAGTGTCGAGCACCGGCTTCACCGGCTCCGACACCATCGCCTGCAGCGCGTGCGATTCGAGCGGAAGGCGAACTCCTGCCATCGCCGCGAGCCGGCTCGAATGTCCGGCAACCGCGAGCCCGAGCTTCGGCGTCGCGATGAAGCCGCGCGTCGTGTCGACGCCTGCGATCGCGCCGCGCTCGAGCCGGATTCCGGTCACCTCGCATTGCTGGAGGATGTCGACGCCGAGCGCGTCGGCGGCCCGTGCATAGCCCCACGCGACGGCGTCGTGGCGCACGGTGCCGCCGCGCGGCTGCAGCAGGCCGCCGTGGATCGGGAATCGCGCATCGGGTGAGCAGTCGAGATTCGGAATCCAGCGCGCGATCTCGCCGGTGGTCAGGAACTTCGCGTCGATGCCGTTCAGCCGCATCGCGTTGCCGCGGCGCATTGCGGCGTCCATATCGGCGGGCGAGTGGACGAGATTCAACACGCCGCGCGCGCTGTACATCACGTTGAAGTTCAACTGCCGCGCGAGCCCTTCCCACAACCTGAGCGAGAACTCGTAGAAATGGGCGTTCGCGTCGAGGTGGTAGTTCGAGCGGACGATCGTCGTGTTGCGTCCGGTATTGCCGCCGCCGAGATAGCCCTTCTCGAGCACCGCGATGTTCGCGATGCCGTGCTCCTTCGCGAGGTAGTACGCGCTTGCGAGGCCGTGCCCACCGCCTCCGACGATCACCGCATCGTAGCGGGCCTTCGGCGCGGGGCTTCGCCACGCGAGCGGCCAGCGCTCGTGATAACTCCGCGCGTTTCTTGCGAGGGAGAAGATCGAGTATTTCACGGGACTGCCGCGGCGACGTGCCGGTACGAAAGCGGACCGCCTGTTTGGTATTTGCGCTGTCGCGATCGCGCGGGATCGCATATTCTAGCGCCGATGGACCTCGCCCGCTTCCTTCGCAAGCACGCGATCGCTGCGCCGCGGCACGAGCATCCGGCGGTGATGACCGTCGAGGAATCGCTGCGGAACGTGCCGAAGCTTCCCGGGATGAAAACCAAGAACCTGTTCCTGCGCGACAAGAAGGCGCGGCGGCACTTCCTCGTCACCGTGCCGCACGACATGGCCGTCGACATCGGTGCGCTGGAAGACGCCCTCGGCGTCAGCGGCGTGGGCTTCGGGTCCGCAGAACGGTTGCAGAAGTACCTCGGGATCACGCCGGGCTCGGTGAGCCTCCTTGCGCTCGTCAACGACGAGGCGCTCGCCGTCGAATTCGTCATCGACCGCTCGCTGTGGGCAGCGGACGCGGTGCATGCGCATCCGCTCGTCAACACGGCGACGATGGTGCTTTCGCACGCCGATCTCGAGCGTTTTCTGGCCGCGACGAGGCATGTTCCGCGCGTGATCGACGTGCCGGTGAAGACTCGGCGCTGATTCCCGCGCCGCCCGGCGGTTCGTGCCGGGGACTGCGGCACCGCGTGCCGGCCAGGCCGCGGTTTCGCGAGCGGCTCACACGAAACAAATGAAACAAGTCGCGGCGCGGCGTGCAGTCGTCCCGATGCACTCGGTGGCTAGACTCTGGTGCGTTATCCAGCCATCGAAGGTTCAGGCATTCCATGCTCGATCGATCATCGGCGATGTTGCGCATCGTCCGTCGCTTCTGGGTGCTCGCGGCGCTCTCGCTCGCTCCCGCCATCGCCACGTCTTTCGCGCGGTTCGCGTACGCCCTTCTCTTGCCCGCGATGCGCTCGGAGCTCGATCTCAACTACTCGCAGGCAGGCTCGCTCAGCACGGCCAATGCAATCGGATACCTGATCGGCGCGCTCCTCTGCGGCCGCTGTGCGCCGCGATTCGGCAATCGACGCCTGTTCACCTTCGGGATCGTCGCGACCGCGCTGGCGCTAGCCGGGTCGGGTCTCGTCGGGAGTTATGGCGCTCAGCTCGTCCTGCGCGCAGTTGCCGGAGCAAGCAGCGCGATGATATTCATCTGTGGCGCCGTCCTTGCGAGCAATCTGTTTGCCGACCGGCCCGAGCGCGCAGCGAGCGCAATCGCCGTCTATTTCGGAGGCGCCGGCGCGGGCATCGTGCTGACGGGTGTCGGCATACCCTGGATGCTCGAATCGATGGGCGACAGCGCGTGGCGAATCGCCTGGCTCGGGATCGGCGCCGTCTCGGCGCTGTTCGGCATCGCCAGCATCCTGGCAGCGCACCGGGTCCAGGAGCCAGCGACCGCGGCGCCTGCGCAACCTTGGTCGATCGGTGAATTCCGCGGAGCGCTCGCGAGCTACTTCCTGTTCGGCGCCGGCTATATCGCGTACATGACGTTCGTCATCGCGTGGATGATTTCGCGCGGGGCTTCGGCGCTGGTCGTCGCATTGATGTGGGGAACGCTCGGCGCGTCGGCGATGATCGCCCCGCTCGTCTGGCGCGTGCCGCGCGAGAGGTGGCCGGCTGCAAAGCGGCTGGCGGCGGTCAATGCAACGATCAGCGTCGGCGCCGTCGTACCACTGTTCAGCACGTCGCCGTCCGCGATGATCCTTTCCGCGTTCTTCTTCGGCCTGGGCCTGTTCTCGGCGCCCGCAACGATCACCGAGCTCGTGAAGGTGTCGCTGCCGAAGCCGTCATGGGGACCCGCGGTCGCCGTGTTCACGGTCGTCGTCGCCGTCGGCCAGGCGATCGGACCGATGCTCTCGGGCTGGATCGCGGACGCCATGCATTCTCTCGACGCGAGCCTCGCGGCGTCCGTTATCATCCTGCTTGCGGCGAGCGGAGCGGCGATGGGCCAGCGCCAAGTGGGCGCCGAACGCACGCCGCAGGTCAAGCCCGTCCGATCCTACGCACCTTCCGGAGGTTCGCGATGAACCGCGTCGATTGGTATGTCGAAGGAATCGAGTTCGGCAGCTGCAATTGCATCTATGCCTGCCCGTGCCAGTTCGAAGCGTTGCCCAACCAGGGCAACTGCCGCGGATTCGAGGTCTCGCGGATCGACCGCGGGCATTTCGGCGATGTCTCCCTCAGCGGGGTGAAGATCGCATTGCTCTATGCATGGCCCGGCGCGATATTCGAGGGCAGGGGCGAGATGCAGGTGATCATCGACGAACGGGCGGATCCGCGGCAACGCGAGGCGCTCACGAAGATCGTTCACGGCGAGGAAACCGACGAAGGCGCGACGCACTGGTGGGTTTATCGCAGCATGACCGAAACGGTGCACGAAACGCTCGTGAAAGCGATCAAGTTCGACGTCGACGTGGATGCGCGGACGGCGAGCGTCGCAATTCCGGGCGTACTCGAGTCGGTCGGCCGTCCGATCATAAGCCCGGCCACCGGCCGGGAGCATCGCGTGCGCATCAACATCCCGAACGGCATCGAGTTCGAGGACGCCGAGATCGGCAGCGCGACGACATCGGCCACGGCGGCGATCCGGCTCGATCTCAACGATACCTACGGTCAGTTCAATCGGCTGCGGCACTCAGGTCGCGGTGTCGTTCATGGGTAGCCGCGCGCTCGCATGAACGGCGAGGTTGCGCAGACAGGCGTCTCGCTCAAGTGGAGTTGACCGACGTCCTTCGTCGCGATCGCTGGCTGACGATCGGTGCGCTCGTGCTCGTCGTCGCGACCACGAGCGCGTACGTGCTGCATGGCGCGGGCATGGACATGAGCGCGCTCGACATGACGCGGATGGCGCGCGACATGCAGATGGCGCAACCGGAGTGGACGCTACGGTACGCCGCGCTGATGTTCGCGATGTGGTGGCTGATGATGGCGGCGATGATGCTGCCGAGCGCCACACCGATCCTGCTGCTCGTGGCGGCGCTCAATCGTCGCGCGAGCCCCGGACGCCGACCCTATGGCGCAACGGCGCTATTCGCCGCCGGCTACCTCGTCGCGTGGGCGGGGTTCAGCTTCGTCGCGGTTGCCGCGCAGGCGTACCTCGCTGCGCAAGGCAGCCTCACGTCGATGCTGCACGTCGGCGGCGGCGCACTCGCCGGAGGCATGCTGCTCGCCGCGGGCCTCTGGCAGTTGACGCCGCTCAAGCGCGCGTGCCTGCGTCGTTGTCGTTCTCCGGTGCGTTTTCTCGCGACGCACCACCGCCGCGGTGCGCTCGGAGCGCTCGTCATGGGAGCGGAGCACGGCGCGTATTGCGTTGGCTGCTGCTGGATGATGATGGCGCTGCTCTTCGTCGGCGGCATCATGAATCTGTACTGGATCGCCGGACTCGCGGCCTACGCGCTTGCCGAAAAGGTGTTGCCCGGTGGGGAAGGTGTCGCGCGAATCGCCGGCGCGATCCTGATCGCCGGAGGATTCCTGCTGCTCGTTGCGGCGGCCTCGACACGCTGAACGGGGACCGTGCTGCCGCCCCGATCAGTGTCGTCGCGCTCGAAGTCCCAGGATCGCGATCGAGTCGACCAGCATTGCGAATGTGCACTATGAAACCCAACTTTCTTGTCATCCTCATCGACGACCTTCGCTACGACGAGTTCGGTGCGGGCGGTCATCCGTACATGCGGACGCCGAACGTCGACCGCCTTGCCTACGAGGGCGCGCTGTTCGAGCGCGCATTCCACACGACACCTATCTGCTCGCCCAACCGCGCGTCGATCGTCACCGGTCAGTATGCAAGCCGTCACGGGATCATCGACAACGTCGCCCGCGACGCCATGAGCCATCGGCTGCCCAACTACCATCTGGAGCTCAGGAGGCTCGGCTACGAGACCGCGCACATCGGCAAGTGGCACATGGGCAACGATGGCATGCCGCGGCCCGGATACGACAAGTGGGTCAGCTACGACGGCCACGGCAAGATCGTCGACCCGACGCTCAATCACGATGGCGTGTACGTCGAGCACCATGGCTACATCACGGACATCATGAACGAGCTTGCGCTCGAATTCCTCGAGCGCAAGCGCTCGAAACCGTTTTCACTGTTCTTCGCGCACAAGGCAGTGCATCCGGACGCGCAGCAGGCCGCGGACGGCACGTTCGGCATTTCCACCGACGGCGGGTATATCGCTGCGGAACGCCATCGCGATCTCTACCGGGATGCCGTCTTTCCGAAGACGCCGAACATGCTGCCGGCCGACGAGGTCGTTCGACAGAAGCCTGCCTGGGCCGAATGTCTGGCCCTCAAGCAATCGGATCGCGCGCGGGCGATCCTGGCGGCGCTCCATGCCGGGGAGCAGGAGGAGATCCGGCAGCGTGCACGGATGATGGCGGCAGTCGACGAAGGGGTCGGCGCGATCCTCGAGACGCTGGAACGGCAGCGCAAGCTCGACGACACGTTCATCGTCTTCCTCGGCGACAACGGTTATTTCTTCGGCGAGCACGCACTCGGTCCCGAACGCCGCTTCGCCTATGAAGAAGGCATCCGCTCGCCGTTCGTCGTCCGCTACCCGCCCAAGGTCAAAGCGGGATCGCGGCGGCGCGAGCTCGTCATATGCCAGGATATCGCGCCGACGCTGATCGAGCTCGCGGGCGGCAAGCCCGGGCAGCACATCCAGGGGCGCTCGCTGTTGCCGCTGTTCGCCGGCAAGCGTGCCTCTTGGCGGAAGTCGTTTCTCGTCGAATACTGGGCCGAGCAGGCGATGCCGTGGCTCGTCGGCATGACGTACAAGGCGATCCGGACAGACCGCCACAAATACATTCATTGGGTGAACCGGGGCCGCACCGGCGAGCTCGACGAGCTATACGACCTCGATCGTGACCCGTACGAATTGAAGAATCTCAACCGCAGCCGCGCGTACGGAGCGGTGCGCGAAACGATGCGCCGCGAATTGAGGAAGCTCGTCGCCGAAGCGATGGGCCTGTAGCGCGGCGCTCTTAAGGTCGGGTGCTGCTCACGCAATCGGCGAAGCATCAATGGCAGCGCAACGCGGCGAGCGCCACGGCGAGCGAGCGGTTGATGCGCGCGATGGGCATGATGATGCTAGGCCTCGATCTCCATCTCGAGCAGCGCCGACGACAGTGATTTCCCGTGCGCGTCGAGCGCGAGCGAGGTCGTGACGCCGCCGCCGAGCGCATCCTCGCAGACGAATTGCAGCGCGGCGAGCTGAGGAAGCTCGTAGCGGCGGATTTCGCCGCGCACGATGCCTTGCAGGTGCCGCGCGACAGCGGCGACGGTCAGCTCGCGCGCGAGCAGCGGAAAGTCCTCATCGCGATATGCGATCACCGACAGCGTCGACGTGTTGCCCTTGTCGCCGGCGCGGCAGTGCGCAAGCTCATAGAGCTTTGACATGCTCGCCCTTCCATTCACGGATCGTGACGGCGCTCGCCACGAGTGAGCGCCCGATCAGCGTCGAAACGATCCCGATCTGCTCGGTGACGTACTTGCGGGCGCCGCCGCCGCCCGCGGGCCCGTTGGTGTAGAGCGCCTCGACCTCGTCGCCGATCAGCGCGGCTTCCTCGCGCGAGCGCGCGCGACCGGCAACGCGCAGACGCACCTCGTAGGGGTGCTCCTCCGAGTCGAACGCACGCCCGTGCAGCGAGGTGCTTCCGATCAGATCGATGCGCAGTTCGGGAAAGCGATGTGCGAGGCGCTCGCGAACGATCTCTCCGGCGAGTCGCGCGCGTGCGAGAGCGCCCGTGCCGGCATACCCGATCTCGCCTTCACCGACGTAACCGGCAAGGTAACCGACGCTCACTTTGAGCTTGTCGGGACGTGCGCGCCCGCGTGCTCCGCGAACGACGATGCGATCGGGTCCCGCTTCGGTCAGCGTCACGCCCGAAAAGTCTGCGGTGACGTCGGGGGTCAGGTAACCGTGCGGATCAGTCACTTCGTACAGGAGCTGCTCGGTCGCCGTCGCACGCGTAATGCGGCCGCCGGTGCCGGGGATTTTCGAAAGCGTCGCATCGCCGTCGGGCGCGACGTCGGCGTACGGAAAGCCGAGGTGCGCCATGCCGAAAATGTCCTTGCGTCCAGGGTCGGCGAAGTAGCCGCCGCACAACTGACCCGCGCATTCGAGCAGATGACCCACAGCGGTGCCGCGGGCGAGGCGATCGAAATCGTCGGCTGCCCAGCCGTATTCGTGCATCAGCAGCGCGACGAAAAGCGACGGATCGGCGACGCGGCCCGTGACGACGATGTCGGCGCCGCTCGCAAGCGCTGGCAGCATCGCCTCGGCACCGAGATAGACGTTGGCGGACACGAGCGGCGCGTAATGCGACAGCGGAACGCCTGATTCCATCGTCGGTGCGTCGACGTCGAGCAAGTCGAGCACGTCGTCGCCCGTGACCGCTGCGACCTTGACCGGCTGCTCGAGACGCTTTGCGATCGCGACGATCGCATCGGCGGCAGCGAGCGGGTTCGCGGCGCCGAAATTGCCGAGAAGCCGCACGCGGCGTCGTGCGAGGATCGGCAGCAGCGACTCGATGCGCTCGGCGAGCCGTGCGTCGTATCCCGCCGTCGGATCGCGACGTCGCCTCAGTTGCGCGAGCGCAATCGTCCGCTCGGCGAGGCACTCGAGCACGAGGTAGTCGAGCTCACCGCGATCGGCGAGGTCGAGCGGCGCATCGAGGCGATCGCCGGCGAATCCGGCGCCGCCCCCGAGTCTCAAAGTGTCGCGCATCGCGTACGCCTGAACCTCGCTCCGACTATTCGGGCTCTATCTTCGCCTTGGTGATGATCGCCTTCCACTTGTTCGATTCCGTCACCTGAAACGAGGCGAGCTCCGCCGGCGTGGTGGTGAACGGATCGGTTCCTGTCGACGTGTAGTACTGCTGCATTGCCGCGCCCTTCGTCGCCTGCACGAGCACATCGTGCAACTTCGCGACGACTGCCGGCGGCGTGTGGGCTGGCACGTACGCGGCAAACCAGAAGCTCATCTCGTACCCTTTGATTCCCGCTTCCGAGATCGTCGGCAGCTCGGGTGCAAGCGGCGAGCGCTTCGCGGTGCTGACGCCGAGCGCGCGCACCTTCCCGCCTTTCACCTGCGGCAGTCCGGTTGCCATGTCGGTGATCATCATGTTGATCTGCCCGCCGAGCAGATCGTTGATCGCGAGCGGATTGCTCTTGTAGGGAACGTGCAGCAGCTCGATCCCGGCCATCTGCTGGAACATCTCGCCCGCGACGCGCGACGACGAGCTGCCGCTGCCGAAGCTCACCTTCCCGGGCTGCGCTTTCGCGAGCGCGATGAACTCGCTCACCGACTTCGCCGGCAGGTTCAGGTTGACGATCATGATCTGGCCGCCTTTGCCGAGTCCGGTGACGGGCATGTAATCCTTCACCGGATCGTAGGGCAGCTTCTTGAAAAGGTGCTCGTTGGCGGCGTGCGTCGTATTCGTCGTGATGAAGACCGTGTAGCCGTCGGGCGCAGCCTTCTTGACGACCTCGGCGCCGATGAACCCCGACGCTCCCGGCTTGTCGTCGACGACGACTGCCTGCTTCGTAATCTGCGTGACTTCCTGGCCGAGAGCACGTGCGAGCTGATCGGTCGCACTGCCCGCCGCGAACGGCACGACGAACGTAAACGTCTTGTCGGGATAATCGGCTCGGGCGGCTCCCGCGACGGCGAGGAGAGCGACATAGGCGAAAAAGCGGCGGCGATTGAGGATCGGCATGTGGAAAGTCCGGAGAAGTGAGGAGCTTGGGGTTACAGCCCGGGTGCAGCCAATCGTAGGTCCGCCGCTCACGCCTGGCAACTGGCCCACCGCATCAATGCCGCGAGCCCATCGCCCGAGCGATGGCTGCGCGCATTCGCAGCCCGTAGACATTGACGACGAGGCCGACGAAGACCAGGGCGACGCCCGCCATCTGGGTCGGTGACAGCGACTCGCCCAGGAAGAGCGCGCCGCTCGCGATGCCGGACACCGGTATCAACAGCGCGAACGGAGAGATCAGCGACGTCGGATAACGATGCAGCAGCGCGTTCCACGAGCCGAAGCCGAAGAGCGTCGCGCCGTACGACATGACCAGCACGCAGCCCCAGGCGAGCGGACTCATCGCCGCGACGATCCGAGGCGTCTCGGCGCCACCCTCGAACGCGAGACCGATCGCGAGCAGCGGCAGCGGCGGCACGAGGCTCGACCACACCGTCAGCGCGAACATGTCGGCGCCGTGCTCGCCGGCCGCGCGCTTCGCGATGATGTTGCCCGCGGCCCATGCGAACGCCGCGGCCACGACGAGCGCGAACCCGATCATGGTTCCCGTGAGCCCGCTTGCGATCTTGTAGAGCGCGAGCACGATCATCCCGACAACGGCGATTGCGGCGCCCACGAGGTTGTGGCGGCGGAGATGATCGCCGGTGAATGCGACGGCGAGGCCGATCGTGAAGAACACCTGAACCTGGATCACGAGCGACGAGAGCCCGGCCGGCATCCCGAGCTTGATCCCGAGGAAGAGCAGGCCGAACTGGCAGACGCCGATCGCGAAGCCGTAGGCGATCACGCCGCGCAGCGGCATCTCCGGTCGGCGCACGAAGAAGACCATCGGCAACGCGGCGAGGAAAAAGCGCAGCGCTGCGAGCGTGAACGGCGGCACCTCGGCGAGCGCGACCTTGATCGGGACGAACGTGTAGCCCCAGACTGCGACGACGGCAAGCGTCAGCGCGAGATCGCGCCGGGAGAGATGAGTCTTCAAGGGCTTTGCGGGCGCCGGCCGAACGCGACCGTTGCTACGCGTCGCGCCGCCGTGTTAGGTTCCTTCTACGCGAGTCTACCGCAGCGTAGCGGGAGCGAGACGTGGCTCGGATCTTCCTGACGTTCCCGCCGCAGGCGCGGAAGAATTACTACAGCGACCGGGCGCTCGCCGGCTTGCGAGCACTGGGGCAAGTCGAGCTCAACGAAACCGATCACGCG
>DASSGI010000314.1:0-2287 GCA_035857655.1 Casimicrobiaceae bacterium
GACGATCGACGTGACGGTCGCACCCGACGCCACAGTTCACGCGGTGCTCGAGGATCTCGAGGAGATGCTCGGCAACCTGCTCGACAACGCCTGCAAGTGGGCGCGATCGCGCGTCGCGGTGTCCGCCGAAACCGACGGCGATCGCGTCGTGCTCACCGTCGACGACGACGGGCCGGGCCTCGACGCGGCGTTGCGTGAACAGGTGCTCCAGCGCGGGGTCCGCGCGGACGAGGCGTCGCCCGGCTCAGGTCTCGGTCTGTCGATCGTTCGAGATTTGGCCGACGCCTATGGGGGATCGATCGCGCTTCAGCCGTCGCCCCTCGGCGGTCTTCGCGCGACGCTCTCGCTCGGTCGTTGACGACGACTCAATGACCCAATCACCCGATTACCAAATTACCCAATTCAATTGTTATACTTAGGGGTTCCATGCGGCTCGATCTGGGCAAGATCAGGACGCCGCACGAGCACTTCGAGCGGGTGTTTCCGCCCGAAGCGTTCGGCGCGACGCCGGCCGACGCCGACTTCAGGGTGGCGTCTCCCGTGAGGCTCGCGTTCGAGATCTACAAGGACAAGAGCACATTCCGGCTCGTGGGCCGCACGGAGACGACGCTCGAAGTGCCGTGCAGCCGGTGTCTCGAGCCGATGGTGGTGCCGGTCGACGCGGCGTTCGATCTGCGATACCAGCCGCACACGGTCAATACCGGTGAGGGCGAGCGGGAGATCGAGGAAGACGATCTGACGACGGCGTTTTATCAGAACGACGAAATCGATCTTGAGCAATTGATGCGCGAGCAGTTTTATCTGGCTCTGCCGATGAAGCCGCTGTGCAGCGAGGACTGCAAGGGGCTGTGCTCGATGTGCGGAACGAATCTGAACAAGGGCACCTGCGACTGCAAGCGCGAGTTCGACGATCCGCGCTTTGCCGCGTTGAAGGAATTCCGGACCAAGAATTAAGGACCTACGATGCCTAATCCAAAACGACGTCATTCGAAGACACGCACGGCCAAACGACGCACGCACGACGCGCTGAAGGCAACGGGCCTCGGCGAATGTCCGCACTGCCACGAACCCAAGGCGCCCCATCGTGTCTGCGCCAACTGCGGATACTACAAAGGGCGCCAGGCTCGCGCCGTCGACGAGGAATAAGCGACGACCGTCTGGAACCCCTGAATGATTTGGATCGCGGTTGATGCGATGGGTGGCGACGATGCCCCGCGCAACGTCGTCGATGGCGCGCTGGCGGCGGTGCGTCATTTCGACCTCGGCGTGCTGCTGGTCGGGCAGCCGGAGGCGATTGAAGGCGAGTTGAAGCGCGTCGGCGGCGATCGGGCGCGCGTGCGAATCGTGAACGCGCCCGACCGGATCGGCATGGAAGAATCGCCGTCACCCGCGTTGCGGCGCAAGCCGGCTTCGTCAATCAAGGTGGCCGCCGACGCGGTGGCCAAGGGCGAGGCGTCCGCGCTTGTGAGCGCCGGGCATACAGGCGCGACGGTCATGGCGGCGCACAGCGCGTTCGGCATGCTGCAGGGCGTCGACCGGCCCGCGCTCGCGGCTGTGATTCCCACCCGGCTCCGTCCTGCGCTGCTGCTCGACGTCGGCGCCAGCGTCGAATGCCGGCCGCCGCATCTGCTGCAGTTCGCCGTGATGGGCAGCATGTTCGCGCGGGTGGTCTACGACATTCAGAAGCCGCGGATCGGGCTGTTGTCGATCGGCCACGAGGAAACGAAGGGCAACGAGTTGACGCGTGAAGCGCACCGCCTGCTGAAGGCGGCGCCGATCAACTTCATCGGCAACGTCGAAGCGCGCGATGTGTACAGCGGCGGCGCCGACGTCATCGTCTGCGACGGCTTTACCGGCAACATCGCTCTCAAGACGAGCGAAGGGCTCGTAGAACTGGTCGAGGGACTGCTGAGCGAAGAGCTGTCGAGCACGATCACCGACCGCGTCGGCACGCTCTTCACCCGCCGCGCCCTCAGGCACCTTCGGATGCGCGTCGACTACTCGGAATATGGCGGTGCGCCGCTCCTCGGCGTCGCCGGCGTCACCATCGTTGGCCACGGGCGGTCGAGCGCCAAGGCGATTCGCAACGCCGTCGCGATGGCGTACCGGTTCGCCGCGTCGCGATTCATCGAACGCGTCGGCCAGGAAATCTCGACCGCGGCTCCCGCATGATCGCGCTGATCTTTCCAGGACAAGGCTCGCAGAAGGTCGGCATGGGGAAGGCGCTCGCTGACGCCTTTCCAATCTGCCGCGAGACGTTCGAGGAGGCCGACGCCGCGCTCGGAGC
>DASSGI010000315.1:0-3679 GCA_035857655.1 Casimicrobiaceae bacterium
AGGAGATCGAAGGGGATGTCGTTGCCCGTGTCCTGCGGATTGTTGTAAAGCAGCATCGGGATCGCCACGCGATCCGAGATGGCCTTGAAGTGGTGATAGAGATCCTCCTTCTTCGGATGGACCATCGCTGGCGCCATCACCATTACACCGTCGCAGCCGGTGTCGCGCGCGTGCTGCGCGAGCTCGATCACTTCGCGCGTCGTGTTGCCGCCCACGCCCGGGATCACCGGCACGCGGCGCTTCGCCTGATCGAGGACGACTTCGGCGACGCGCTGGCGCTCCGCTTTGGACTGCGCCCAGAACTCGCCCGTGCAACCGTTCGGCACCAGGCCGCGCACGCCGTTGGCGATGAGGAAATCGACGTGCTGGCGCAAGCCCTGCTCGTCGAGCTCGCCGTCGCGGTGGAACGGCGTGATCATCGCCGTGATCGGGCCTTCCCAGTCGACGTCGTTGCGATTCACGTGAGCCTCCCGCCCGCCCGGTGGTTGCGCAAGCCCAAGCTAACTTATATCGTATAAGTAGTCAATACGGCCGTCCGCCTGCGAATGACTTCTCCGGCCCCCGACGTTCTCGCCGCCGCGCGGGACCTCACCGACGCACAACGCGCGCACCTGCGCGAGCGCGCGCTGTTCGTGCGCCTCGAGACTCTGCGTCTCATCGAGATTGCCAAGGTCGGTCACTACGCGTCGGCGTTCTCCGCCGCCGAGATCTTCGCCACGCTGTATTACGACACGATGCGGCTGCGCCGCGGCGAGCCGACGTGGCCCGACCGCGACCGCTTCCTGATGGGCAAGGGGCACGCCGCGGTCGGCCTCTATCCGATCCTCGCCGATTGGGATTTCTTCCCGAAGGAACTGCTGGACGGCTACACACGCCTCGGCAATCCGCTCGGCGATCATCCCGACATGCGCAATGTGCCTGGAGTCGACTTCAGCTCCGGCTCGATCGGTCACGCGCTCTCCGGCGGTCTGGGGATGGCACTCGGCGCACGCTTCGAGCGCCGCGGCTTCTTCGCTTACGTGCTGCTGGGCGACGGCGAGATGCAGGAAGGGCAGGTGTGGGAGGCGGCGATCTCCGCCGCGCACCATCGTGCGCGCAATCTCGTCGCGATTATCGACCGCAACGGCTACCAGCTCGATGGCCGCGTCGACGACACGATGGCGATCGAGCCGCTCGCGGCCAAGTGGCGCGCGTTCAACTGGGAGGTGCACGAAGTCGACGGTCACGATGTAGGCGCGCTCGCGTCGTTGCTGCGCAAGGTGCGCGCCGATACAGCGCGCGAGATGCCCGTGTGCATCATCGCGCACACCCTCAAGGGCAAGGGCGTGTCGTATATGGAAACCGAGCCCGGCTGGCATCTCGGCTATCTCGCGCCCGACGATCAGGCGCGGGCGATCGCGGAGCTTCGCGGACAGCCGCCGAGCGTCCCCGTTGGCGCGCAATCGTGGCACTACCGCGAGGTCAACGCGCGCGCACCCGGACTCGGCTATCTGTCGCGTGCGCTCTGCGATCTCGTCGACGAGGGCCATCCGGTCATGGCTGGCACCGCCGACCTGTCGTACTCGAACGGCCTCGTACGCTTCGCAAAGGCGCATCCTGAGCGCTTCATCCAGTTCGGAATCTCGGAGAAGCACATGGTGAGCGCGGCGGCCGGGCTCGCCGCGATGGGGATGATCCCTTATGTCGCGAGCTTCGCGTCGTTCGTTGCGCTACTGACCTGCGAGCAGATTCGCACCGACGCCGCCTATTCGGCGCTTCCCGTGCGCGTGATCGGCCATCACGCTGGCATCACACTCGGCTTCTACGGGACATCGCATCACGCTACCGAAGACCTCGCGATCACGCGCAGCATCGCCGACCTCATCGTGATCGCGCCCGCGGACGGGCCGCAGCTCGCTGCCGCCATCAAGGCCACGGTGAGGCAGCGGCAGCCGATCTACTTCCGCATCGGTCGCGGGCAGGAGCCGAACGTCTACCCCGACGACGTTCAGTTCGAGCTCGGCAAAGCCGTCGTGCACTGTGAAGGCGACGAGCTGACGTTGATCGTGTGCGGCACGATGCTGCATCCGGCGGTCGCGGCGGTCGATGCGTTGCGCGCATCGGGCGCCTCCGTGGGCCTGATCGACATGCCCACCATTAAGCCGATCGATCGGACCGCGATCCTGGTGGCGGCGAGCCGCAGCCGCCTCATCCTCACCGTGGAGGAGCACAACACCCTGGGCGGCTTGGGTGGCGCTGTCGCGGAGGTCCTCGCCGAGGCGGGTGTGCCGGCACGGCTCGTGCGGCACGGCATCGATGACGAGTACAGCCTCATCGCACCACCGACGCACTTGTATCGCCACTATCGGCTCGATGCCGCCGGTATCGAGGCTGTGGCGCGGGAAGCGATGGCGTGAGCTACAACGCCTCCTTCACGCGGCGCGCCGAGCAAGTACTGCCGGGCGGCCACATGAGCCCGAGTCGCAAGCTCGGGTTCCCGTACGTGTTCGTGCGCGCCGAGGGACCGTATCTTTACGACGCGGACGGCCAGGAGCACGTCGACTTCCATTGCGGCTTCGGCGCGAACGTTTTGGGCCACTGCCATCCGGCCATCAGAAAGCGCGTCGCCGAGGTGAGCGATCGCCTGGATCTCGTCGGCGCCGGCATTCTCGACCTCGAAGTCGAGGCGGCCGAGGCGCTCGTGCGCTGCATACCCTGCGCCGAGCAGGTCGCGTTCTGCAACAGCGGCTCGGAGGCGACCTATCACGCGCTGCGGATCGCGCGCGCGGTAACGGGGAGAACGCGCATCGTCAAATTCCAGGGCGGCTATCACGGCTGGCACGACTATGTCGCGATGAACTGCCAGTCGGCTCCCGACGCGGTCGGCCGCTACGATCCGCTGTCAGCGGGCATTCTGCGCGAAGCCGCGCAGCAGACCGCGGTGCTGCCATACAACGACGCGGACGCCGTCGAAGCCTACGTGAAGCACCATGCGGGCACGGTCGCGGCGATCATCGTCGAGCCGATCGCTCACAACGTAGGTGCGATGCGCGCGACCGACGATTTTCTGCGCGGCCTGCGTCGCATCGCGACCGAGAACGGCGTGGTGCTGATCTTCGACGAGGTGATCACGGGCTTTCGCCACGCGCTCGGCGGGTACCAGGCAATCTGTGGCGTGACCCCCGACCTCGCGACCTTCGGCAAGGCTGCGGCGGCGGGATATCCGGTCGGTCTCGTCGCGGGACGGCGCGATCTTCTCGAGCGCGTGGGGCGAACGGGACCCGACGCCGTGTTCATGGGCGGCACCTTCAACGGAACGCCGTCGACGCTGGCCGCTATCCTGGCCACGATCGAGGAGCTTTCGCGGCCGGAGACGCATCGCAAGCTGTTCGATCTCGGCGACTACCTCCGGCGCGAGCTCGACGCTATCGTCACGCGGGTCGGGCTGCCGGCGCAGAGCGCGGGCTTCGGGTCCGTGTGGCTCCTCTATTTTTTCAGCGGTCCGTACTCGCGCTACGAGGACCTCCTGCGTAACGATGATGCGCTGGACAACGCTTTCCGCCGCGAGCTCGTGTTGCACCGCTACATCTTCCAGCCGCTCGCGATGAAGCGCATGTATGTTTGCGCCGCGCACGACAGGGCGATCCTCGACCGCGCGCTCGACGTCATGGAGTCGACGCTGCGCAAGGTCGCTGCGTCG
>DASSGI010000316.1:0-10246 GCA_035857655.1 Casimicrobiaceae bacterium
CCTGGAGCGACCTAGCCGATTCCAACCTTCCACGGGTGACCCTGCTCCGCCCATTGCTTGCGCTCGCGCGCGAGCAGGTAATCGGTGAGCGGATGCGCGGCAAGCCAGCGCCGCGACATCGCGATGCGAATCCGCCGCGCCGTTTCGAGCCGGATGCGCGGCACGGCGATCGTCGTGCGCGCGTGATTGAACAGAACCGCGAGGCGCAACGCGAGGAGCTCGGTGAGGACTTCGCTGTCGTGAAGCCAGCCGGCCATCTTGTCGAGACGGCCGCGACAACCGTATACGAGCAGTGCAAGCCGACTTTGCTCGCCGGACGAGAACCCGGGCATGTCGGCATTCTGCAGAATGTACGCGCCGTGCTTGTGAAACGCCGTGTGCGACACCGACATTCCGAGCTCGTGCAGCCGGGCCGCCCAATCGACGAGCTGCTCGGAGCGCGATTGGCGCGTCTTCGATGCGACGCGGACCAGGTGGACGGCGAGCTTCGCGACACGCGAGGCTTGCGCACGATCGATTCCGTAGCGCTCGGTGAATCGCTCGACGGTCACCTCGCGTGAATCCTCGTCGAACGTGCGCCCCAGCAGATCGTAGAGAACGCCGAGGCGAAGCGCCCCGCCCACCGCATCGATCCGGCGGATGCGAAGCTCGGCGACTGCCACGTTCATGATCGCAAGACCGCCGGCGAGCACCGGCGCCCGCTCGCCCTTGAGCGCGTTCAACCGCAGCCGCGACACGTCGCCTGCGGCGAGCATGCGATTGCGAAGCCGCGCGAGTCCCTCGGGGGTGATGCCGCCCGGCGAGAACGAGTTCTGCTCGAGGATGTCGGCGAGCGCCATCGCCGTTCCCGACGACGCGTACGCTTCGCGCCAGTGCCCGGGGCCGAAGTTGCGCGCGACCGCCTCGATCTCGACGCGCGCCACCGTTTCCGCCGCTCGCATCGCGGCTTCGGTGATCGCGCCGTCCCCGAAGTAGCGCTGCGTGATCCCGACGCAGCCGATCGTCAGCGACTCGAGGCGCTCGGCCTGCAACCCGCGGCCGATGATGAGCTCGGTCGAGCCGCCGCCGATGTCGATCACGAGCCGCGGCTCGAGCGAGCGCGGCAGCTCGTGGGCGACGCCGAAGTAGGTGAGGCGCGCTTCCTCGTGGCCGCTGATCACGTCGATCGGAAACCCGATCGTCCGCTCGGCGCGCGAAAGGAACTCGCGCGCGTTCGTGGCGACGCGAAACGTGTTCGTCGCGACGACGCGCACCGCCGACGGGTGCAGGCCGGAAAGCCGTTCGCGAAAGCGTGCAAGGCACTCGAGCGCCGCTTGCATTGCCGCCGGCTTGAGCCGCCCCTTGGCGTCGAGGCCTGCGCCCATCCGCAGCGTCTCGCGCCAGGTGTCGAGCTGATAGATCTGATCGCCCTCGACCCGGCCGATCTGCAACCGAAAGCTGTTCGAGCCCAGGTCGACGACGGCCAGTGTGGTCGGAGGTACCAAGAGGCGGTGGGAGCAGGGTTGGCGGCAGCGCGGAGCGTAGCAGAAAGCCCGTCTTAGCGTGAGCTGCAACTTCGCTGTAACATTCGCTCCGCAGACTTCCCTGCCCCCTGGCGTCGGCGACTCTTCCCCAGCCGACCGCTCATGAATTCATCCCCTCCCGCGCTGATCAATCGCGAGTTGTCGCAGCTTGCTTTCAACCGGCGCGTGCTCTCGCTCGCGCAGGATTCCGTGGTTCCCGTGCTCGAGCGATTGCGCTTCCTGTGCATCGTCGGATCGAACCTCGACGAGTTCTTCGAAATCCGCATGGCGGGCCTGAAGCAGCAGCTGCTCGCCCACGTGCCGCCGCCGGGGATGACGCTCCCGGGCCTGCGCGGTCTGCTGGCTGCCGTCGGCGAAGAGGCGCACGTGCTCGTCGCCGAACAGTACCGCGTGTGGAACGACGAAGTGCTGCCGGCGCTCGCGCAGGAGGGAATCAGGCTGATGCGGCGCGCCGCACTGAACGCGATTCAGCGTGAATGGGTCGCGGATTACTTCCAGCGCGAGGTGAAGCCGCTTCTCTCGCCGATCGGGCTGGACCCTGCGCACCCGTTCCCGCTCGTCGTCAACAAGAGCTTGAACTTCGTGATCGAGCTCGCGGGCCGCGACGCATTCGGACGCGAAACGAGCGTCGCGATCCTGAAGGCGCCGCGGCTGCTGCCGCGGGTGATCGCGCTGCCGAACGATGTGGCGGGCGCTGCCAACACGTTCGTTCTGCTCTCGAGCGTCATCCACGAGCACGCGCACGAATTGTTCGAAGGCCGCCACATCGTCGCCTATTCGCAGTTCAGGGTCACGCGCGACGCCGATCTGTGGTTCGACGAAGAGGAAGTGAAGAACCTGCGGCAGGCGCTCGAGGGCGAGCTCCCGCAACGCCAGTTCGGCCTCGCCGTGCGACTCGAAGTCGCCGAGAACTGCCCGCCGCATCTCGCTCAGTTGCTCCTGAAGCAGTTCGAGCTCACCGAGGCCGACCTCTACGCCGTCGACGGGCCCGTCAATCTGACGCGGATGAGCGCGCTGGTCGACGCCGTGGACATCGAGTCGCTCAAGTATCGGCCGTTCCGGCCGAGTCTTCCCGATCGGCTCCGCGATTCGCCGGACATCCTCGCGACGATCCGTCACCACGACGTGCTGCTCCACCATCCGTTCCAGTCGTTCGAGCCGGTGATCGAATTCATCCGTCGCGCAGTCGACGATCCGGACGTCGTCGCGATCAAGCAGACCGTCTACCGCACCGGAGCGAACTCGGTGCTGATGGAAGCGCTGATCGAAGCGGCGCGCCAGGGCAAGGAAGTGACCGTCGTGGTCGAGCTCCTCGCCCGCTTCGACGAGGAGGCGAACATCAACTGGGCGGAGCGGCTCGAGCAGGCGGGAGCGCAGGTCGTCTACGGCGTGTTCGGCCTCAAGACGCACGCGAAGCTCGCACTGCTCCTGCGACGCGAGAAGGATGCCGACGGAAGGACGCGGCTCCAGCCGTATGCGCACCTCGGGACCGGCAATTACCACGGGCGCACCTCTCGGCTTTACACCGACTTCGGCTTGCTCACGTCGCGTCCCGACATCTGCGCCGACGTCAACGAAGTGTTCCTGCACATCACGAGCCTCGCTCGCGCGACGAAGCTGCGGCGGCTCTCGCTCGCACCGTTCACGATGCACGCGCGATTGCTCGCTGCGATCCGGCGAGAGACGCGGCACGCGCGCGAAGGGAAGCCGGCGCGCATCGTCGCCAAGATGAACGCGCTGCTCGAAGAGGGCGTCATCCGCGCGCTCTATACCGCGTCGCAGACGGGTGTAAAGGTCGAGCTCATCGTGCGCGGTGCCTGCGCGCTTCGCCCGGGCATCAAGGGGCTCTCCGAGAACATCCGGGTGCGCTCGATCGTCGGCCACTTCCTCGAGCACAGCCGTATCTGGTATTTTCAGAACGACGGCCGCGAATCGGTGTGGCTGACGAGCGCTGACTGGATGGGACGCAACCTTTTCCGGCGGATCGAAGTCGCGTTTCCCGTCCTCGATCCGGCGCTCAAGGCGCGGGTGATCAAGGAAGGGCTCGATCCGTATCTCGCCGACAACCAGAACGCGTGGGCGCTGGCCGCCGACGGCAGCTACGAGCGGATTGCGGTGAAGGGGCGCGCGCGCCCGTTCTCCTCGCAGCAGCACCTGCTCGACCGGCTCGCCGATCACGTCGATTCGAACTCCTGACTCCGGAGCGTTGAACGATGGACCTGATTCTATGGCGACACGCGGAAGCCGAGCCCGGCGAGCCTGACCTGGGCCGACGCCTCACCGCGAAAGGCATACAGCAGGCCGAGCGCATGGCGAAGTGGCTCGACCATCACCTGCCGGCGACGACGCGAATCCTCTCGAGCCCTGCCGATCGAGCGCAGCAGACGGCGCAGGCGCTCAAGCGCAAGTTTCGCGTCGTCGGCGAGCTCGCTCCCGGTGCTTCGGTGTCTGCCGTTCTGGACGCCGCCGGCTGGCCCGACGCGCGCGAAGCGGTTCTCGTCGTAGGCCACCAGCCCACGCTGGGCGAAGTGGCGGCGCACCTGCTCACGAAACAGCAGCTTTCCTGGAGCGTGCGCAAGGGCGCGGTGTGGTGGCTCTCGTACCGCGTTCGCGACGGTACCGCGTCGACAGTCTTGAAGGTCGTCATCAGCCCCGACTTCGTCTGATTGCCTTGACGGTCGGGCGAGTTCCGACCGCGTCCGACTTCGCGCGCGTTCGCCGCGTATTGCTTCGTTCGGATTCAGATTCGATTGCGCGCCCGCTGCGCGCGTCGCGCGATCCGTGTCGCAGCGATTCATCAGGCCGTCACACGGCGCGCGTACGCTGCCCTGGCATGACGAATCCGAATCGAAGCGGCGAACGCCCCGTCGCAATCGTGCTGGGATGCAACGACGTAGGCTCCGCCGTCGCCTGCGCGCTGCACGCCACGGGATGGGCGGTCGTGCTCGTCGACGACGTCGATCCGCCGTGGCATCGGCGCGGGATGGCGTTCACCAACGCGTGGTACATCGGGAATGCGGAGCTCGACGGCGCGGGTGCTTGCTTTTGCGCCTCACTCAAGAGCATTCCGAGCGTCCTCGCGCACGGGATGATCGCGGCGACGACGTGGTCCTGGGGAAACGTAGCCGACGCGCTCCATGCCGAGCTGCTCGTCGACGCCGGCCGCTCGCATCGCCGCCCCGAGACGCTGCGCGGCCGGGTCCCGTTCACGATCGGAATCGGCCCGGATTTCGTTGCCGGCGAGAACGTCGACGTCGCGCTCGAAGCACTGCCCGATGCGCCCGATGCTGCAGCGTCGTCGACGCAAGGTCGCGACGAGCTCGCGTCGCGGGTGCGACGCAAGTCCTACGTCGTAGCTTCGACGCGATACGGACGTTTCATGACCGAGCGCCGGATCGGAGACAGCGTGCGCGCCGGCGAAAAGATCGGCGCCGTCGGCAACCAGACTGTTGCGGCTCCGGCAAGCGGCGTACTGCTCGGACTCGCCGCGCGCGGCGCGCGGATCGAGCCGGGCGACGAGCTCGTCGAGGTCGACGCGAGCGGCATCCCCTATCGCTGTCATGGAATAGCCGCGGGCCCGCGGAAGGTCGCGGAAGGCGTGATCGATGTCATCGCGGCGCGCAGTGCCTCTGCCGCGACCGGCGTCCAGGCAACCATTGCGAATAGCAGAGTCTCGATGCCGTCCGCGCCCGCGCCGGTTCTCCCGGCCGAGATGGTCGCGACGCTCGCTCCGCCCGCTCCGACCGGCGAGGCTCCGGCAGGCAGGCCTGTCATCGGCCCGTAACATCGGTCCAGGACAATGAGGGCCTCTGTGCTTGCAAAGGAAGGACAATGAACACGTTTCTGACGCGGGGATTCGTCGCTGCGGCGGCGATCGCATGGGGGCTCGGCTCGGCTTTCGCAGCCGATATCACCGGTGCGGGCGCGACGTTCCCCTACCCCATCTACGCGAAATGGGCCGAAGCCTATAAGCAGAAGACAGGCGTCGGCATGAACTATCAATCGATCGGCTCCGGCGGTGGCATCGCGCAGATCAAGGCGAAGACCGTCGACTTCGGTGCGTCCGACATGCCGCTGAAGCCCGAAGATCTGCAGTCCGCCGGGCTGATGCAGTTCCCGGCGATCATCGGCGGTGTCGTTCCCGTCGTGAACATCGAGGGTGTCGCGCCCGGCGCGATGAAATTCACCGGAGCTGTTCTCGCCGACATCTACCTCGGCAAGATCAAGAAGTGGAACGAGAAGCCGATCGCCGATCTGAATCCCGGCGTGAAGCTTCCCGACGAGCTCATCACCGTGGTTCGCCGCTCCGACGGCTCGGGCACGACGTTCATCTGGACCGACTACTTGTCGAAGGTGAGCCCCGAATGGAAGCAGAAGGTCGGCTCCAGCACGGCGGTTGCATGGCCCGAAGGCGTGGGCGGCAAGGGCAACGAAGGCGTGGCCGCGTACGTGCAACGAATCAAGGGATCGATCGGCTACGTCGAGTACGCCTACGCGAAGCGTAACAAGATGGCGCACGCGTCGGTGCAGAACAAGGAGGGCCAGTTCGTGCAGCCCGACGATACGACGTTCCAGGCCGCGGCGGCGTACGCCGACTGGAAAGGTGCGCCCGGGTTCTATCAGATCCTGACCGACCAGCCCGGCAAGACGACGTGGCCGATCACCGGCGCAAGCTTCATTCTCCTGCAGCAGAAGCAGGACAAGCCGCAGAACGCGATGGAGGTCGTCAAGTTCTTCGAATGGGCGCTCAAGAACGGTCAGCAGATGGCCTCCGACCTCGACTACGTGCCGATGCCCGACGGCGTGGTGAAAGTCATCGCCGACGCGTGGAAAGCGCAGCTCAAGGACAGCTCCGGCAAGCCGATCCTGTGAGCGAAAGAACCGACAAGCGCAGCACGGGATCTTCTTGCACGACCTGACGGAAGCCGACACGCTGGTCCTTGCGTTTTTCCTGCCGGTATCTTTCTTCCAAACTCCTCCCGGAAGAAAGCCTGACGGCCGCGATTGCCTCGCGGCCGCTTTTTTATAGGGGTTATCATGTCGAGCACCGTGGCCACCCTGCCTGCGATGACCCGTCGGATCGAGCCGCGCAGCGAGCGCGAGCCCACACCGCCGGTCGAGCGTCGCGGCGCTCCGGCGTGGCAGGACTGGCTTTTCGAGCGCGCGACGATGGTATTCGCGCTGTTCGTGCTGCTCACACTCGTCGGGATCATCGGGTCGCTCGCGTGGGCGGCGATTCCCGCGCTTCAGAAATTCGGTTTCGGATTCTTCTTCACCAACGTCTGGGACCCGGTGAAGCTCGAGTTCGGCGCGCTCGCGCCGATCTACGGGACGCTCGTTACTTCGGCGATTGCGCTGCTGATCGGCGTACCGGTGAGCTTCGGCATCGCCTTGTTCCTCACCGAGATGTGCCCTGTCGTGCTGAAGCGCCCGCTCGGCACCGCTGTCGAGCTTCTCGCCGCGATTCCGTCGATCATCTACGGGATGTGGGGACTGTTCGTCTTTGCGCCGATCTTCGGCGACTACATTCAGCCGGTGCTCACCCGGATCTTCGGAAACCTGTGGATTCTCGGCCCGCTGTTCCGAGGCGCGCCGAACGGCATCGGCGTGCTGTCGGCGGGAATCATCCTCTCGGTCATGGTGATCCCGTTCATCGCGTCGGTCATGCGCGACGTCTTCGAGATCGTTCCGCCGGTCCTCAAGGAGTCGGCGTACGGGATCGGCGCGACGACGTGGGAAGTCGTCTGGAACGTCGTCCTTCCGTACACGCGCGTCGGTGTGATCGGCGGCATCATGCTGGGCCTGGGCCGTGCGCTCGGCGAGACGATGGCGGTCACCTTCGTGATCGGCAATGCCTACCGGATCAGCGCGTCGCTGTTCGAGCCGGGGAACTCGATCGCCTCGGCGCTCGCCAACGAATTCAACGAGGCCGCCGATCCGGTGCACCGCGCGTCGCTGATCGCGCTCGGTCTCGTGCTGTTCCTGCTGACCTTCATCGTGCTCGCCTGCTCGCGGCTGCTGCTTGCGCAGCTCGCGAAGGGAGAGGGGAAGAAGACATGAGCGCGGCGCGAAAGGAAGTCGAGGCCAAAACATGAGCGCGCTCTATCGCAAGCGGCTTTTCGTCAACCGCTTCAACCTCGTGATGTCGCTCTGCACGATGGGGTTCGGCATGATGTTCCTGCTCTGGATCCTGTGGGTGCTGTTCGCGAACGGCGTGGCGGCGTTGTCGCCGACGCTGTTCACGCAGACGACACCGCCGCCGGGTTCCGCCGGAGGCCTCTCGAACGCGATCTACGGCAGCATCATCATCGTCGGCGTGGCCACGCTGATCAGCACGCCGATCGGCATCCTCGCCGGCATCTATCTGGCGGAGTACGGCAAGAGCGGATGGATTGCGAAGCTCACGCGGTTCATCAACGACATCCTCCTTTCTGCGCCGTCGATCGTCATCGGCCTGTTCATCTACACCGTCTACGTGATGCAGGTCGGCCATTTCTCGGGATGGGCAGGGTCGTTCGCGCTCGGGCTGATCGCGATCCCGGTCGTCGTGCGCACGACCGAGAACATGCTCCACCTCGTTCCGAGCAGCCTGCGCGAAGCTGCGATCGCGCTCGGCGCACCGATGTGGAAGGTGATTCTCAAGGTAACGCTGAAAGCCGTTCGCGGCGGCGTCATCACGGGCGTGCTGCTCGCGGTCGCGCGGATGTCGGGCGAGACCGCTCCGCTGCTCTTCACTGCGCTCAACAACCAGTTCTGGAGTGCAGACATGGACGGGCCGATGGCCAATCTGCCGGTCGTCATCTTCCAGTTCGCGATGAGTCCGTTCGACGACTGGAAGACGCTCGCCTGGGCGGCCGCGCTGCTGATCACGCTTGCCGTGCTCACGATCAACATCCTGGCGCGGACCGTGTTCCGCCAGACCACCGTCCGCTGACGACGAGGGGGACCGACGATGAATTTCGAAGCCGTTGCCGTGCGACCGGATGCGGCGGCGCCCAGGCGTGGCGAGGCGCCGCCGAAGATGTCGTGCCGCAACCTGGATTTCTTCTATGGCAATTTCCAGGGGCTCAAGAGCATCAGCCTCGACGTCGCGGAGCGCTGCGTCACCGCGTTCATCGGCCCCTCGGGCTGCGGCAAGTCGACGCTGTTGCGCACGTTCAACCGGATGTACTCTCTCTATCCGGGCTATCGTGCGACCGGCGAGATCATGTTCAACGGCCAGAACATCCTCGCCCCTGGCGTGGACCTCAACATGCTGCGGGCGAAGATCGGCATGGTGTTCCAGAAACCCACGCCGTTCCCGATGTCGATCTACGACAACATCGCGTTCGGCGTGAGCCTGTACGAGGACCTCTCCAGGCGCGACATGGACGAGCGCGTCGAGTGGGCATTGACGAAGGCCGCGATGTGGGGAGAAGCGAAGGACAAGCTCACGCAAAGCGGGATGGCGCTCTCCGGCGGACAGCAGCAGCGGCTGTGCATTGCGCGCGCGGTCGCGGTCAAGCCCGAGGTGCTGCTCCTCGACGAGCCGACCTCCGCGCTCGATCCGATCTCGACGGCGAAGATCGAGGAGCTGATCTCCGAGCTCAAGCTCGAGTACACGATCGCGATCGTCACGCACAACATGCAGCAGGCGGCACGCGTGTCGGATTTCACCGCCTACATGTACCTCGGCGAGTTGATCGAGTTCGGCGGCACCGACGACATCTTCCTCAAGCCGAAGCGTAGGGAAACCGAGGACTACATCACCGGACGATTCGGCTAGAGCCCGATCCCCTTCGCGTGAGCGAGGCGGGTGGACTTCGGAGCACGACGATGAACGAGCATACGCACAAGCAGTTCGACACCGAGATGGAAGCCGTACGAAGCGGCGTTCTGGCGATGGGCGGTCTCATCGAGAGTCAGTTGACGCGCGCGATTGCGCTGCTCGACGACGACGAGGACCGCGACGCGATCGACCAGGTCGGCGCCGACGAGAAGACCATCAATCAGATGCAGGTCAACCTCGACCAGATGACGAGCCAGATCATCGCTCGCCGGCAGCCGACGGCGATCGACCTGCGTTTCGTGCTGATGATCACGAAGATCGTCAACGAGCTCGAGCGCACCGGCGACGAGATCAAGAAGATCGCGTACAAGGCGGCGCAAATCCGCGGCGCCGACCGGCTCTCCCGCGTGCGTCACTACGAGGTCATACGCACTGCCGAGCGCGCGCGCGAGATGATGCAGTCGGCGCTCGACACGTTCGCGAGGCTCGACGCCGCGGCGGCAGCTGAAGTGATCGACCTCGACGAGGAAATCGACGCCGCGTTCCAGTCGATCATGCGGCAGCTCATCAGCTACATGATGGAAGACCCGCGGACGATTACGGCGGCGCTCGAGATCGTCTTCATCGCGAAATCGCTCGAGCGCATCGGCGATCACGCGAAGAACATCGCCGAAGCGGTCGTCCAGGTCGTCAAGGGGATCGACGTGCGGCACGCGACCGCCGAGCAGATCCGCGCCGAGGTGGGCGAATGAGTAACATGGTGACGGAATCCGCGGGATGAGCGAGCTATCGCTATGACACCCTCAGTCCTTGTCGTCGAGGACGAGCCCGCGATCCAGGAGCTCCTGCGCGTGAATCTCGTCGACGCAGGCTACGAGGTGCGCGCCGCACCCGATGCCGAAACGGCGCAGCGCGAGCTCTCCGACGCGCTGCCCACGCTGCTGCTGCTCGACTG
>DASSGI010000317.1:0-2532 GCA_035857655.1 Casimicrobiaceae bacterium
GCGCGAAGGCCCGCAGCGAGCCCCGAGATAGTACATAGATGTACAGCGAGGGGCGAGCGAGGACACGACAAAGCTATCGGTCCATGCAGCCAATTTTGAGCTAGCGCTTCGCTTCGCGGATCATGTTGCGCGCTATGATGAGCCGCTGGATCTCGCTCGTGCCCTCGTAGATCCGGAAGAGCCGCACGTCGCGGTAGAAGCGCTCGATCGCGTAGTCGCTCACGTAGCCCGCGCCGCCGTGGATCTGCACGGCGCGATCGGCGACACGCCCGCACATCTCGGAAGCGAACAGCTTCGCGCACGCCGCTTCGGTCGCGACGTCGCGGCCCTCGTCGCGGCGCCTCGCCGCGTCGACGACCATCGAGCGCGCGGCATAGATCTCCGCCCGGCTGTCGGCGAGCATCGCCTGGATCAGCTGAAAATGCGCGATCGGCTCGCCGAACTGCCGGCGCTCGAGCGCGTAGGCGAGCGCGTCGGCGAGCATCCGCTCCGCCGCGGCGACGCAGATGGCGGCGATGTGAAGGCGTCCCTTGTCGATGACCTTCATCGCCGTGGCGAATCCCGCGCCTTCGCGACCTCCGATCAGGTTCGCGGCCGGAATCCGGCAATCCTCGAAGATCACGTCGCACGTGTGCGCGCCGCGCTGCCCCATCTTGCGGTCGAGCTTCCCGAGCGAGAGCCCCGGCGTTCCGCGCTCGACGATGAACGCGGAGATTCCGTGCGCGCCTTTGTCGGCCGGATCGGTGCGAGCCATCACCGTGAAGATGCCGGCCTCCGGCGCGTTCGTGATGTAGCGCTTCGTTCCGTTGAGCACGTAGTGGTCGCCGTCGCGACGCGCCGACGTCGAAAGCGATGCGGCATCCGAGCCCGAGCCCGGCTCGGTCAGCGCGAACGAGGCAATGAGCTCGCCCGACGCGAGACGCGGAAGGTAGCGGGCCCGCTGCTCGGAAGTCCCGTCGAAAACGAGCCCCTGCGATCCGATGCCGTTGTTCGTGCCGAGGAGCGACCGGAACGCCGGAGACGTGCGGCCGAGCTCGAACGCGACGACGACTTCCTCTTCCGTCGTCAGCCCGAGTCCGCCGTACGCTTCGGGAATCGACAGGCCGAACAGACCGAGCGCCTTCATCTCCGCGACGATCGGCTCGGGGACCGCGTCGGTCTCGGCGACGAGTCCCTCGTTCGGCATCAGCCGATCGCGGACGAAGCGCGCGATGCCGTCGCGCAGCGCGGCAAGCGTATCCGGGTCTCGTATCATGAAATGAGCGCGAGAAGTTGCGCGACGCAAACGGCAGGTCCGAAGTGCGCGGAGGCGCGGGCCAGCGCCCCGTCGTTCATGCTCTCGTCGTGCCGCTCCATCATAGCGCCGGACGTGCGAAAATGGCGACCGCTTTGGGGGAGCGTCGCGCTCGTGTGCGTGTCGGTCGACCCCACGCGCGCGATGAACGTTCCGGCCCCCACCTCGCCCGAGTTCAAATCGGTCCCGACTTCTTCCGGGCAGGCGCGGCTGTGGTTCCTCGACCAGCTCGAGCCCGGCCGTTCCGACTACAACGTCGCGATTGGTTGGCGCATCACGGGTGCGCTCGACGCGGCCGCACTGCGCGGCGCGGTCCAATGCGTCGTCGACCGCCACGAGGCGCTGCGCACGACGTTCCACGCGGTCGACGGCGAGCCGTGGCAAAGAATCGTGCCGCACCGTGAAGTCGAGTTCGCAACGATCGATCTGTCGAATGTTGCGGCATCGGCGCGCGAGGCCGAACTCGCGCGCTGCCTTGCCGAGGAAATTCGCACCCCCTTCGACCTCGCGAAGGGACCGTTGAGCCGGGCGCGGCTGATTCGACTCGCACCAGAGGAGCACGTGTTCGCGATCATCCGCCATCATGTCTCGTGCGGCGGCGATTCGGGAAAGATCACGGCGCGCGAAATGGGTGCCGCATACGAGGCGCTGCGTGCCGGCACGGCGCCCGATCTCCCGCCGGTGGCGATGCAGTACGCCGATTACGTCGCATGGCAACGTGCGCATCTGACACCGGAGCGGCTCGAAGCGCTCGCTGCCTACTGGCGGAATCGCCTCTCCGGCGCGCCTGCCGCGCTCGCGCTCCCGATCGACAAGCCGCGACCCGTGGTCCGTCACACCGACGGCGCCTGCGTGTCGTTCCACATCGACGCGAAGCTCAGGTCCGCGCTCGGCGCGCTCGCCGAAAGCGCGGGCGTCACGCTGCACATGACGCTGCTCGCGGCGTTCCAGGTGCTGCTCGGACGCCACGCCGATCAGGACGATGTGCTCGTCGGCTTGCCCGTCTCCGCGCAGGGCAGCCCCGAGCTCAGGGACGTGATCGGCTTCCTCGTGAACACGGTCGTCCATCGCGGCGATCTCGCCGACGATCCGACGTTCCGCGAGCTTCTTGCGCGGACCGCGACGAGCGCGCGCGAGGCCTACAGGCATCGGGACCTCTCGATCGAGCGTATCGTCGAGGTGGCCGCCCCCGAACGCGAGCCGGGGCGCGACCCGCTGTTCCAGGCGATGTTCGCGCT
>DASSGI010000318.1:0-7193 GCA_035857655.1 Casimicrobiaceae bacterium
TCAGGAATCCGTATGCGTACCGCGCGACGGCTTCCTGCCGTTCGCGCAATTCTCGCCACGTAATGTTTCCGTCGCCGTTCGCGTCGAGGCCGATCGCGAAGTCGAGGTCGCGCAATGCGATGTCCCATTGTGCTCGGACGACCGTTTCGCCGTTCGACGAACCCGCCGCGTCGAGCGTCAGATACGCATCGCTCATCGAGTGCGCGGCGGCAGTCGACATCGCGATCGTCGCGACGAAAGCGACGGCAGCGCCCGCGACGGTTCGCGTCGAGATCTTCATCGCGCAACCGCCACCGCTTTGACGCGCGCCTGGAGCGCGCGTGCGAGCGATTCGATCATCGGGTCTTCGAGCCGCGTTTCCCGGACGAACGCGAGAACGTTGGCCGCGGCCTGCGCATCCCCCGCCGCAACGGCGGCTTCGAGGAAGACGCGCGCGTCCCACGGCGCGCGTTGCGCTTCCCAGTTGCGCTTCGCCAACGCAAGCGCCGTCCGTGGATCGCGCTGGAGGTGCAGCGCGAAGCGCACCTGCTCGCGGCCGTAGAAATCGCTTCCGCGCTGCGCGAGAGCGTCGAAGCGGGCGCCCATGATCCATGCGTATCGCGACGCTTCCGGCGTCTTGAGCGCGGCATGCGCGAGCGCGAGTCGCAGGTACACGGTGTCGGACTGCGCGTAGTCGGCGAGCAGCGTCAGCACCTCGGCGGGCCGGTTGCGGTCGAGCAGAAAGTCTGCATACGCGACCAGCAGGAAGTTGTCGTCCGGCGCGTACGCAAGCGCTTTCCGATAATGCGCTTCGGCGTCCTTCCAGTTGCCGAGACGCTCGTTCGATTCGGCGAGGAGACCTTCGATCCACGCGACGATCGCGGGCAATGCCGCAGGCGTCTGCGCGGAAATCGCCGTCAGCAGCGCGACGCTCTCGCGTGCCTGCCCGGTGTACGAGCGCAGGCTCGCACTGCAGGCAGTTCCATAGAGGAAGCCGGCAGCACGCCCGGTTTGCGCGCAATCGGTTGCAGCAGCCGCATAGTCGCCCTGCACCATGTCGAGCGTCGCCAGCGTGAGCCACGCCTGAGCGTTCTTCGGATCGCGCTTCACCGCCTGCTCGAGCAGCGCGCGTGCAGGCGTGAATTCGTGCCGGAACTGCAGGATCGTCGCCTGCAGCACCATGGTTGCTGCCGGCGGCTCGGGAGCGGCCATCCACGGCGCAATGACGGCTTCGGCGTAGCCCGCGTAGTGCGCGTCTCCGATGCGGCGGCTGAACTCGATGTAGGCGCGAGCCAGCTCGGTTGCCACCCGCAGGTCGGCGCGCCCCGTGGCGAGCTTCGCGCGGAGCGACGCCATTTGCCGGACCGCCGGATCGGACGCCGCCGGCACCTGCTGGAGGACCTCGTGGTCGCGGGCCGGCACATAAGGCGCGCGGAAAGGCGCGTCGACGGCAGGTCGGGGTCCGTCCGCTGCGACCGCTGGGGCGGCCGCCGAGACGAGCGCGGATCCGGCGCCAAGCCCCAGCGCCGCCGCTGCAACGAGCAGCGGCGCAGCCGCGATCCGCCAATGCGCGAGGGTCGTCAGGCAGGTCATCGACGTCGGTTAGGAAGAATTCGTAACATGTCCCTACGCCGCGCCCCCGGGCAGCGGCTGATGGACACCTATACGGCTCCCAGCGTCATCCGGATGCAGCGCCGGCGTCCGCCGTGGGGGCCCCGGTCGGCGCCCGCTGCATCCAACGCGTGGCCTCCCGCGTATCTCTCCCCGACGCCTCCCGCCGCGCGAAGGAGCAGCCCGATGGCCGAATACGTTCACGTCGCCCGCCCCGCCGCGACCGCCCCCGGCGGACGGCTGCTGACCTTCACCCCCGCCGAATGGCTGAGGCTCGCCGGACTCTACGGCTCGATCGCCGCGCTCCATGTGCTCGGCTGGTCGCTCTATCTCTACTACGCCGCGGACCATCCGGCTTTGGTCGGACTGGGTCTCGTCGCGTACATGTTCGGCCTGCGGCATGCGTTCGACGCCGACCACATCGCGGCGATCGACGACACGGTGCGCTACATGCTGCAAAAGGGCCGGCGACCGCTGGCCGTCGGCTTTTTCTTCTCGCTCGGCCACGCGACGATCGTCGTCGTCCTCGCGATCGTCATCACGTTTGCCGCAGCGGCAGTAAGGCAGGACCTGCCCGAGCTCAAGAATGTCGGCGGAATTCTCGGCGCGAGCGTTTCCGGCGCTTTCCTGTGGCTCATCGGCATACTCAACCTGCTGGTGCTCCTCGACATCCTCGGCGTGTGGAAGAAGGCGAAGGCGGGCACGCACGATCACAAGCACCTCGAAGAGTTGCTGCTGCGCCGCGGCCTCCTCAACCGTCTGTTCGGCGGGCGGCTGCAGAAGATGCTCAATCACAGCTGGCAGCTCTATCCGCTCGGATTGCTGTTCGGTCTCGGCTTCGACACCGCTTCGGAAATCGGACTGCTGGCGATGACAGCCGGGGCGTCCGCCGGCAACCTGCCGATTCCGGCGATCCTGTGCCTGCCGATCCTGTTCGCGGCGGGGATGACGCTGATGGACACGACAGATGGCGTCCTGATGTCCAAGGCCTACAACTGGGCGTTCGTCAATCCGCTGCGCAAGATCTTCTACAACCTGACGACGACCGCGATCTCGATCGTCGTCGCGCTCCTGATCGGCACGATCGAGTTGATGCAGGTGCTGATCGGGATGCTCGACCTCAAGGGGCCGCTCTTCGACTTGGTCGCGGGCCTTGAATTCGGCGCGCTCGGCTATCTGATCGTCGGGCTCTTCCTCGTCGCATGGGCGCTGTCCGTCGCGTGGTGGAAGTTCGGGCGCATCGAGGAGCGCTACGGTGAGCCGTCGCTCCCCCATGCTCACCCGCACGCGCACACGGGCGGCGTCCAGCATTCGCACCGGCACGTGCATCGATAGTCTTCTTCGCTTTGCCGGCGATCCGATGATTTCCGTCGAGCACTGGTCGTTTCGCACCGCGCTGCGGTTCGCTGCAACGTTCGCGCTTGCGTTGCTCGCGTGTGCGCCGATCTTCGCGCACGCCGACACCGTCGCATCGTTGCTCGGCAACTTCACCGTCAATCAGTACAGCGGACTCGAGCTGCGCGCTGACGGCTTGGACGTTCGTCACGTCGTCGTGTTCGGTCAGTTGCCGGCGCTGCGCGAGCTGCACCTCGCGGATGCCGACGGCGATGGCGTCACCACGCAATCCGAGCGTGACGCGTACGCCGGGCGACTCGCGGAGACGCTTGCCGCGGACCTCACTGTCGCCGTCGACGGCGTCCGCGTCCCGCTGCGCGCGAGGCGCTGGACGACGAGCCTGCCGACGGAGGAAGCGGGCTTTTCGCTGCGCGTCGAGATCGATTTCGCCGGCGATCTGCCTGCGGCGACGACACGTGCGAGTCACGCGTTGACGTTCGCGAACGACAGCTACGCAGGCCGTTTCGGATGGCGCGAGATCGTCGTCAAGCCGGCGCGCTCGATCGCGATCTTCGACACCGACGCGGTTTCGACGTCGCTCACCGAAGGTCTCACGCAGAACGTGCAGGCGATGCCGGTGTCCGGCCCGCTCGCCGAGCGCGAGATCCACCTGATGTTCACGAGCGGCGCGATGCCGCAAGGCGCACACGCGCTCGGTCCGCGCCCCGGGACGATCGAGCCCGTGGCGCAGCCGGCGGTCAACGCGTACGCAGGCGCGACCAGCTCGTGGATTGCGCGCGAGACGCGGCGGATCGTCGATTTCGTCTCCGCACGCGACGTGCCGCTGCACGTATCGCTGCTCGCGCTCCTCGCTGCAGCGCTTCTCGGCGCGCTGCACGCGTTCTCGCCGGGTCACGGCAAAACGGTGGCCGGCGCTTACCTCGTCGGCTCGCGCAGCACTGCGGGGCACGCGGTGTTCCTCGGATTGACCGTTACGATCACGCACACGCTCGGCGTGTTCGCGCTCGGCTTCGCGACGCTCGTCGCGTCGAGCTACATCGTGCCCGAGCGCGTGCTGCCGGTGCTGAGCTTCGTCTCCGGTTTTCTCGTGCTGGCGATCGGCGTCGCGCTGCTCGCGCAGCGCTGGCGCAGCGCGGTCACTGCAGATGCGGGGCCGCGCTATCGCAAGGTCGCGTCGACGCAGTGGCGCGCTGTGGCCAGCCATGGTACACACAGCCTCGCATTTGCTCACGGACATGCGCACGGGCACAGTCATGGCGCGCTCGTGCACTCGCACGGCGGCAGCGTCCATTCGCATTTGCCGCCCAGGGCTTCGGGCGAAAAGGTGACATGGCGCAGCCTCGTGACGCTCGGCGTGTCGGGCGGTCTCGTCCCGTGCCCGTCGGCGATGGTGCTGCTGCTCGCTGCCATCGCGCTCAACAAGACCGCGTACGGGTTGCTGCTCGTGCTCGCTTTCAGCCTGGGGCTCGCGTTCACGCTGACCGCGGTCGGCTTCGTTTTTCTCTACGCGCGCAACCGGATCGGGGCGCTCCGTGCCGGGACGCGATGGCAACGGTGGGTACCCGTCGCGAGCGCCGGCGTGATCACCGTCGTCGGCGTTGCGATGTGCTACGGCGCGTTCGTCGCGACATCGTTGTAACTGAACACGGCGCAGCCGCAGCGGCGATGATTCCGCGGCCCTGATGCGTCGTGCCGCGCTGTTCGGATCGCGCTTGCCGCTAATGCCGCAGCGCGTCGATGCCGCGGGCGATCCCGTCGAGCGTCAGCGGATACATCCGCGGACCGATCGACTGCAGCACGATCTGCGTCGAGCGCGTGTACTCCCACGCGCGCGGCGGCTCGGGGTTCCACCAGATCACGCGCCGATAGTGCTCGGCGATGCGCTTCAACCACAGCGCACCGGGCTCCTCGTTCGCGTACTCGATCGAGCCGCCGGCCTGCACCAGCTCGTAGGGGCTCATCGCGGCGTCACCGACGAAGATCACCTTCCAGTCGGGTCCGTACTTGTGGAGGATGTCCCACGTCGGCACGCGGTCGAAGCGCCGTCGCTTGTTGTCCCGCCACACGTAGTCGTAGACGCAGTTGTGAAAGTAGAAGTACTCGAGGTGGCGGAATTCCGTTCGCGTCGCCGAGAAGAGCTCCTCGCACAGCGCGACGTGCGGGTCCATCGACCCACCGACGTCGAGGAAGAGCAGCACCTTCACGCGATTGCGACGCTCGGGGACGAGATGGAGATCGAGATAGCCGGCGTTCTTCGCGGTGCCGGCGATCGTTCCGTCCATGTCGAGCTCTTCGGGAACGCCCTCGCGGGCGAACTTGCGCAATCTCCGCAACGCGATCTTGATGTTGCGGGTGTTGAGCTCGACGTCGCCGTCGAGATTGCGGAAATTCCGCTCGTCCCACACTTTCACCGCGCTGCGGTTGCCGCCCTCCGCCTGGCCGACGCGGACGCCTTCGGGGTTGTAGCCGTAAGCGCCGAACGGGCTCGTGCCGCCGGTGCCGACCCACTTGCTGCCGCCCGCGTGGCGGCCCTTCTGTTCTTCGAGGCGCTTCTTGAGCGTCTCCATCAGCTTGTCCCAGCCGCCCATCGCCTCGATCTTCGCCTTGTCCTCGTCGGAGAGCAGCCGCTCGAATTCCTTGCGCAACCATTCTTCGGGGATCTCGACGCGGATGTCGAAGATCGCCTCGACGTTCTTGAAATACGTCGCGAACGCGAGGTCGTAGCGATCGTAGTGCGCTTCGTCCTTGACGAGCGCCGCGCGCGCGAGATGGTAGAAGTCGTCGAGCGACAGCGACACCACGCGATGCTGCAGCGCTTCGAGCAGCGTCAGGAACTCGCGCGTCGACACCGGCAGCCGCGCGGCTTTGAGATGCAGGAAGAATCCGATCAGCACGGGAGCCGAAAAGTAGGGTCAGAGACGACTTTTTCCGACGCTCACGATAGCCAGCCCAATTTTGCAAAAGTCGTCTCTGACCCTACTTTTCCAGGCGAAACACCAGATGGCGCTTCACTGCCGGCCATTCGGGCGCGATGATGCTGAAGACCACGGTGTCGCGCAGCGTTCCATCGGGCAGGATCTGATGGCTGCGCAGGATGCCATCCTGTTTTGCTCCGAGTCGGGCAATCGCCTCGCGCGACTGGAAATTGAAAGAGCTCGTGCGGAATTCGACCGCGATGCAGCCAAGCGCTTCGAACGCGTGGGTGAGGAGCAGCAACTTGCACTCGGTGTTGACGGCGGTGCGCTGCACGCGCTTCGCGTACCACGTGTGGCCGATCTCGAGACGCCGGTTCGGCGCGTCGACGTTGAAGTAGCGCGTCGCGCCGACGATGTCGCCGCTGGACTTCTCGCGAACGACGAACGGCATCCCGCCGAGGCGTTCGCGCACGTCGAGCGCGATGTCGATCCATTCCTTCGTCTTGTCGGGCGCCGGGACGCTCGTGTACCAGAGGCACCAGAGCTCGCCGTCGGAAGCAGCTGCACGCACGCCGTCGGCGTGCTCGTACGCAAGCGGCTCGATCCGCACGTGGCGGCCCTCGAGCGTTACCGGTTCGACAAAGGCCATGATGGTTCGCGTGTGGTCGTCAAGAAAGTTTGCGATCGAAAATTGGCCGGGGACGCGATTCGCAGATCAGCGCAACAGACCGAGAATCGCATCGGTGTCGCGCTTCCCACCGCTCAACGCAACGGCTTCGGCGTGCCGGTAGCGACGGACGATCTCGCGGCCGACCTCCGTCAGTTCCGTACTGCCGCCGTGCGCGCCGCCCGACGCAGTCTTCACGACGGGCTCGCGAAAGCACTGGTTCATCGTGTCGACGAGAAGCCATGCCCGCCGGTACGACATCCCCAGCGACTTCGCCGCGGACGTGAGCGAGCCCGTCTTCGCGATTGCTTCGAGCAGATCGGTCTTGCCGGGGCCGAGCGCGATTGCCTCGCCTTTGGTGATGCGCAGGCGAAATCGGACTTCGGGCTTCGGGCGTTTCGGTGACATCGTCAGTCGTAGCTTCGGGCGAGCGACTCCCGGCTCATCGGCAGCGACGGCGGGATCGCTCCTGCCAGATTATAGTCGGCGGATGGCGCACCCCGCGGCGACCATCAGCCGCGCGCTCCCGTATCCGCGCGACTTCGGGAACGTGCCGGTCGTCCTAGTTGGCGACCCGGCGGATCTCGAGCCGCTCGAGCCACTTCACGTGGCGCGGGCCCGGCTGCGTGTCCCTGAGTGACACGATTGCGAACGGACCTTCGTTT
>DASSGI010000319.1:0-4179 GCA_035857655.1 Casimicrobiaceae bacterium
ATTGGAGTCGCGGCAGCCGAAGTACACGACGCCATCCGCCACCGCAGGAGAGGACTGAATACCAACTTGATTGTGGATGTCGGGATCCTCGCCGGTCTTGAAGCGCCATTTTTCTTTTCCAGTGCTGGCATCCAGTGCGTAGAAAAAACTGTCCCAGCTGCCCACCAGCACCACGCCATTGGCAATCGCCGGAGATCCGTGAACCACGTCGCCGGTCTTGAATTTCCATTTGAGCTCGCCGCTCGCCGCATCGAGCGCGTAGAGGTGACCGTCTCCGCTCCCGAAATAGACGACCCCTCGAGCTACCGTCGGGCTCGACAGGAACACGTCGTACGGATCGGCGATGGTCTGCGTCTTCGGTTGCAGCCCATGCAGTCCCTTCGCCTCGAACCGCCGCTCGCCTTCGGTCGTGAATTTCCAGCGCGTCGCACCGGTGCGCGCGTCGATCGCGTAGAACTTTCCGTCGTAGCTCCCGACGTACAGCACGCCTCCGGCAACCGCGGGCGTCGCCGGAACGGGTCCGCCGGTTCGATATTTCCAGAGCTGCCTCCCGTCGGTCGCCGAGACTGCGTAGACGTGACCGTCGTCGCCGCCGAAGTAGATCGCGCCGTCGCTGTAGACCGGCGAAGACACGATGCGGTCGCCTGTCTGGAACTTCCACTTGACGCGATGGAACGCGCGCGGTCCCTGGTCGCGATAGACGCCGGCGTGAACCGCATCGCCCCTGAACATCGACTGCGCGCAGGCGCCGCTCGCGACGAATGCGCACGCCGCGGCAATGCTTCCGATGATCGTCTTCATCATGTTTTCCCTCCCGCACGGCGCAACACGACGGGCACTTCGAGCGAGCCGAGGCTGACCGTTCCCCTGATCTCGCCTGACTGGGCGAACACGCGACCCTCGAACACGACCTGTGTCGCGCCCGATTCGATCCGGAGGCTGTCGCCGTCCTGGATGACGAGATCGACGGGGAAATCGTTCGTGCGTTTGCCGACGATTACGAACGTGGCTGTCGCCGCAGCATTCGCGTGATTCTCGAGCTTGATCGTCATCTGGCGAGGGTAGCCGCCGAGATCGAACTGGCCGCTCCATTCGCGAGCGATTTCGGCGCCCACCGCGGTGCTTTTCACTGGCGATTCGACTTGAGCGGAACCCACCCGGGCGAGCGTAACGGTGGCAACGTTGCCGGCGAGCTGCATGTCGCCGGTCATCATGTCGGCGTTGACCGAATGAATGGCAAAGCGCGCCGGACCGGCCTTCGCATCGGTCAACGCGCGACCGGCGTCGAAGCTCACGTCGGTGCCAGCGACCGCGATGTTCGAAAGCGGCGCGCCCTTGATGCCGAGGCCCGGCAGAATGATCGATCCCGTCCAGCCGCCCGAGGCTGCTTGCGCAAGATCGACAATGACAGGCTGATCGTTGCCGGGAATGCGAATCACGCCCTCCCAGCGTCCCTCGGGCGCTGCCGCGTTGCAGGCAAGCGCGGTGCAGAACAGCAGTGCGCCAGTCGTTGCTCGTCGCATGATCCCTCCCCAAAAGGGCGTCCGACCCCCGTTTCGGATCGTACGAGAGGGACGTGCGCCGAGGCGGGCAGGCGACAGCCCGCCATCCGCTCCGACGAGATGTCCCCGTACGCGATGCGCGGCAGGCGGAGTCGCCACCGGGCGCGTCGAAAAAGTTGAAGGGCGCGTGCGAGGCGAGCCTAGACGATCCCGTTCTCGAGCTCGGTCTCGCCGCGCCAGAGGCGATCGAGATTCTCGAGCAGGATATCGATCACGTTGTCCTCGTATCGTCGCGTCTCTCCAGCCGTGTGCGGAGTGATCAACACGTTCGGCATCGTCCACAAGGGCGATTCATCAGGCAGCGGCTCCTCGACCGCGCAGTCGAGCCCGGCCCCGGCGATCGTCCCCTCGGCAAGCGCCGCGATCAGCGCGGGTTCGTCGACGACTCTCCCGCGCGCTACGTTGACGAGGAACGCGGATCGCTTCATCAGCGCGAGCGCCCGTGCATCGATGAGGCGCTCGGTCTCTCGCGTCAGCGGACAGGTGAGCGCGACGAAATCCGCTCGCGGCAGCATGTCGCGCAGGGCCCCATGCGGGTAGACCTCGTCCGCGTGGGCGCCCCCTGCGGCTGGATCCCGCTTGATCGCGATGACGCGCATGCCGAAGGCCCGCGCAAGGCCGGCGAGATTCGAGCCGATGCGACCCAGGCCGACGATCAGCAGCGTCTTGCCGCCCAGCTCGTCCTCGCGCCGCGCGAGATCCGAGATCATCCCGCGCCAGTGCCGCTTCGCCTGGTTGTCGCGCGCGACGTGAAGCTGACGCGTCAGCGCGAGGACCAGCGCCATCGCATGCTCGGCGACGGCGCGCGCGTTGACGCCCTGCGCGCTCGCGAGGCGGATGCCCGCGCTCTTCAGCGCTTTGCGGGAATACTGATCCGTGCCCGCGCTGATCGACTGAATGAATCTGAGCTTCGGTGCGCGCGCTATCAGGTCGTTGCGCCACAGCATCGACACGCTGACCACGTCGGCTTCGCCGATCAGCGACGTCAGAGCGTCCAGCGAGTCGACCTGGAAGTGCCGGATGCCGGTGCCGCGCAGCGCAAAGCGCTCCGCCATCCGATACGCGACGTGGGCAAAGCAGATCGTGAGGTCTTCCTTCCGCGGAAAATCGGTCATCGTTGTCCCGCTTACGGCCCCGGACCCCGGATCTGCGCGGCGAGCCTCGCGTAGTCGCCGTTTTCCGGATCGAGCTCCTGCAATTGCTTCACATACTGGAGCGCGGTTTGCCGATCTCCGGCAGCCGCCGTGTAGTGCGCGAGCGCTGTCAGAACGTCGCGATCATACGGGCTGCGCTTGCGCGCGGCGTCGAGCGTCTGCAGCGCTTCCTTCTTTCGTCCCGAATCGTTCTGTGCGACCGCGTAGACGTACGCATAACGCGGATTCGCCGGATCGAGCCGCACGGCTTCGGCGAACGCCTTCGTCGCCTCGACGGTGCGCTTCTGGCGCGTGAGCGACAGTCCGAGCGCATGCTGCAGCGCAGCCGCCTTCGGGTTGCGCGCAAGCCCGGCGCGCAGCGCCGCTTCGGACTCGGACTCCGCTCCCCGCGCGCGATAGAGGTCGGCGAGATTCGCGTACGCCTGGATGAACGTCGGGTCGAGCTCGATCGCCTTGCGGTACTGCGCAATCGCACCCTCGGCGTCACCGCGCAGCGCATGAAGATTCGCGAGGCTCGTCCGCCCTTCCGGCCGGTCGGATGCGTAGGTCTGCACCGCGATGAATTCGTCGATCGCGCGATTGAACGCGGCGCGGTCGCCTTCGCGCAGACCCGCATCCGCGGGCCCCGCGAGCGCGTGCGCCGCCTCGATGCGTACCGCACGAACGGGATCCTGCAGCATCCGCGGCAGATACTGCTGGCGCGTCTCGACGGGCGCGCCCGACAGCGCCTCGACCGCGGCAAGCCGGACGATCGGATCGGCATCATTGAGCGCGTTCGTCGCTTTGGGAAGCGTGTTTGCCGTGAGCCAGGGCCCGAGGCGCGAAAGTGCGCTCGCGCGCACGATCGGGGGCTGGTCGCGATCGTCGAGCATCGCCAGAAGCCCGCGCCGCGCCTCGAGCGCGCCGCTCGATCCCGCGGCGAACGCTTCGGCAAAGCGCTGGTACCCGACGGGTGTCTTGCCGCTCCATTGTGCGACGGCCGTCGCCGCCCATTGCGGCGTGTTGTTCGTGTGGCAGTTGTTGCACGCGTTCGGCGTTCCGAGCTTCGCGCTCAGATCCGGACGCGGGATTCGCAGCGAATGATCGTGCCGCGGATCGATCAGCATGTACGTCGTCGTCGGCATGTGGCACGCCGCGCACGTCGAACCTGCGGATCCGGCAGCGTGATGCGTGTGCGCTTCGGCGCCGTATTTTTCGGTCCGATGACATTGCGCGCACACGGCGTTTCCCGCGGCGCGAAGCCTGAGCGAATGCGGATCGTGACAATCGGAGCATGTCACGCCTTTCGCATACATCTTGCTCTGCACGAACGGGCCCCAGTTGTAGACCTCGTCGCGCATCTGGCCGTCGTCCCAGTAGAGTCCGGGATCGATAAGCGCGAGTCGATGCGTATCGAGAGGCGGCCGGCCGTGCGGCTCGTCGTCGGAGAGTCGTGCCGCGCGCGCATGACAGCGCCCGCAGGT
>DASSGI010000320.1:0-6471 GCA_035857655.1 Casimicrobiaceae bacterium
CGACGAGCCGTCGCTCGGTCTCGCTCCGCTGATTGTCCGTGAGATCTTCGAGATCATCGGCGAGCTGCGAGACTCGGGCGTGTCGATTCTCCTCGTCGAGCAGAACGCGCGGGCGGCGTTGCAGGTCTCCGACTATGGCTACGTGCTCGAGACCGGCGAGCTCGCGCTCGAGGGGCGGAGCGTCGACCTCGCAGCGAATCCGCGCGTCGCGGCGACCTACCTGGGTCAGGGCTCGGCCGCGGCAGCGTGAACCGCAGGAGATCGGCCGTGGCTTGAATCGAGCGAAATCGCCGGCATCTCCGGTTGGAACCACAGGCCGGCCCGTGGCGTGTCAGGAGCCTCGCCTTGCCCTGACCCGCCATCTCCGCCGACAATAGCGGTTTCCGCGGCCCGCGGTTTTCGCGGCTCGCGCCGCAACCGGGCTGCCCACCGATTCAACGACGCCTGTGACCGATCTCTCCGTCCCTCCCGTCAGCGATACGCTTCTTGCCGACGCGCGGAAGCTGCTGCTCGAGCCCACGGGCCTCGAACAAAACGAGCTCTCGAACGTCATCGGATCGATTCACACACATTCCGTGGACTTTGCCGATCTCTATTTCCAGTACTCGCGGATGGAAAGCTGGAGCCTCGAGGAAGGGATCGTCAAGGCGGGCTCGTTCAACATCGATCGTGGCGTGGGCATCCGCGCCGTCCACGGCGACAAGCAGGCCTATGCGTACTCCGACGACATCACGCCGGCTGCACTGCACGAAGCGGCAGTTGCGGTGCGCGCCATCGGCCGCCAGGGGCAATCGGCGGTCGCCGCCATCGGACGCATCGGCAATGCGCGATCGCTCTATGTGCCCGCAGACCCCGTCGCGTCGCTCGCCGAGGAAGCGAAGGTCGCGCTGCTCGAGCGCCTCGAGCGGTTCGCACGCGCCCGCGACTCGCGCGTCATGCAGGTGATGGCCTCGCTCGCCGGCGAGTACGAAGCCGTGCTGATCGCACGGAGCGACGGCCTGATCGCTGCCGACGTGCGCCCGCTCGTTCGCGTGTCGCTCACGGTGATCGTCGAAGAAAACGGTCGCAGGGAACAGGGCTACTCGGGAGGCGGAGGTCGTTTCGACTACGGCTATTTCACCGACGACGTGCTCGAACGCTACGCGGCACGGGCCGTCGAGCAGGCGCTCCTCAACCTTCGCGCACGCGAGGCGCCCGCTGGAACGATGACGGTGGTGCTCGGCCACGGCTGGCCGGGAATCCTGCTGCACGAGGCGATCGGTCATGGGCTCGAAGGCGACTTCAACCGCAAGGAAACGAGCGCGTTCTCGGGTCGCGTCGGCCAGCGCGTTGCCGCATCGAACATCACCGTTGTCGACGACGGCACGATCGACCGGCGGCGCGGCTCGCTCAACGTCGACGACGAAGGCAACCCGACGCAGCGTACGGTGCTGATCGAAGACGGGATCCTGAAGGGCTACATGCAGGATCAGCTGAACGCCCGGCTGATGGGCGTACCGCTCACGGGCAACGGTCGGCGCGAATCGTTCGCGCACCTGCCGATGCCGCGGATGACGAACACGATCATGCTCGCAGGTGATCACGAGCCCGGCGAGATCATTGCATCGGTGAAGGACGGTCTCTACGCGGTGAATTTCGGCGGCGGCCAGGTCGACATCACCAGCGGCAAGTTCGTCTTCTCGGCGGCCGAAGCATGGCGGATCGAGAATGGCAAGCTCGCCTACCCGGTGAAGGGCGCGACGCTGATCGGCAACGGTCCCGATGCATTGACGCGCGTGTCGATGGTCGGCAACGACCTGGAGCTCGACAGCGGCATCGGCACCTGCGGCAAGGACGGCCAGAGCGTGCCCGTGGGTGTCGGCCAACCGACGCTCAAGATCGATGGATTGACCGTCGGCGGCACGGCGTAAGACACCTTCAGCGCGAGAGCGCTCCCGAACCGGCCATGCGCCTCGGCGACTTCACGCACGGCCGCGACAACAACATCCAGCTTCTCCGCCTGCTCGCTGCGGGCGCAGTGATGCTGTTCCACAGCTATGTGTTCACCGGCAACATGGGCGACGATCCGGTGTTCGTCGCGACGCGCACCACCGATTCGAGCGTCATCGGCGTCGGCTGCTTCTTCGTATTGTCGGGATTCCTGGTCACGCGCAGCTGGCTCACGCGGCCAGGCTTCGTCGCCTTCGCTGCCGCGCGCGCGCTCCGCATCTATCCGGCGCTCTTCGTCGCCGTCGCGTTGTCGATTGCGCTCGCCGCGACCGCAACGATGGTCCCCTGGCGCACGTTCATCACGTCGCCGGTCACTTTCGATTTTGCATGGCGGAACGCGCTCGCATGGGAAGTCCGTTACGTGCTTCCCGGTGCGTTCGTCGACAATCCTTACCGGGAGGCCGTCAACGGTTCGCTGTGGACGCTGCCGGTCGAGCTGCGCCTGTATATAGCCGTCGCGATCGCCGGGATGGCGGGATTGCTCGCGCGAACCGACCGCTGCGCCGCACTGCTCGTCGCGCTCGTCGCGCTGTTCGCGTGGAAGCCCGAGTGGCTTCCGCTGGAGCCGCAGAGTGTCGGCGTGCGCAATCTCGCTCTGCTCTTCGGTATCGGCGCGCTCGCGTACGTCGCGCGCGACCGCGTTCCGTTGTCGCTCGCTGCGTTCGCCGTCGCCGTCGCGATGTTCATCGTGAACCCGTGGGGCGCCGGACGCGGGGTCTGGTTCATCCTGACGCTCGCCTACGGGACGCTCGTGCTCGCGTACCACCCGCGCATTCAATGGCACGCGTACAACCGCGTCGGCGACTATTCGTACGGCCTCTACGTCTACGCGTTTCCCGTGCAGCAGACGATCGTCGCGCACGTTCCAGGACTCGCGCCGATCGAGCTCTTCGGCGTGTCGTTCGCAGTGACGCTCGCGCTCGCGGCGCTGTCGTGGCACGTTCTCGAGCGGCCGGCGCTGGCGCTCAAGGCCAGGTTCGGCGGTCGCAGCGCCGATCGGCTGGGCGCGGGGGAAGCGGCGCCACAGCAGAATCGCTAGTGCAACGCCCCCTTCGGCTCCGTCGACGGCACCGTCGGCGCGGGCGACGCATGATGCATCACCATCCGCCAGCCTGACGGCGTGCGTAAGAATACGTTCGTGCAGATCGCGGCGCCGCGCGGCGTCCCGTCGCTACCGAGACTCACGTGCTCGACGGCGCTTTGCATTGCGAGCCCGACGGTCTCGATCATCACGACCTGGTCGAGCCGAAACGCGAGACGCGCATCGCCGGCGAACAGCTGCTCCCACCCGGCGCGCACCGCGTCGTAACCGACGAGCCTCGTGCCTCCCGGATGCACGCAGACGATCTCCTCGTCGTCCGCCCAGGTCGCCATCATCGCGTCGACGTCCTTCGCCTCGAACGCTTCGTAGAACGCCATCGCGGCGTCGGTCGGCGTTGTGTAGATCGGCGGCGTGCGAACCTTGGGCATGATCGACTGCGAAGACGTCAGTTCCGCCGCGGGATGTCCGCAACGGAGGAAGCCCGGTCGAGCGCCGAGCGCGCAAGATCATACACCGTCGCCGGCGAGAGCTCGCGCATGCATTTGAAGTGACCCAGCGGGCACTCGCGGCGGAAGCACGGGCTGCATTCGATTTCGATGCGCGCGATCTTCGCATCCGCGGACATCGGCGGCGTGTACGCGGGCGACGACGAACCGAACAGCGCGACGAGCGGCGCGCCGACCGCTGCAGCGGCATGCATCAGCCCGGAGTCGTTGCTGACGACGATCGAAGCGAGCGACAGGAGATCCACGGCCGTGCCGAGATCGGTGCGTCCCGTCAAGTCGACGATCGCCGATCCTGCGGCGCCCGCGCTCTCGACGATTGCCTCGCCGATCGTCCTGTCGTTCGGCGAGCCGATGAGCCAGACGCGCATCCTCGCAGCGAGAAATTTCTGCGCGAGCTCCGCAAACTGCTCCGCGGGCCAACGCTTCGCCGGGCCGTATTCTGCGCCGGGGCAGAAGATCGCAACGGCTGGCGCGACGTCGAGTGCGAGCGCTCCTAGCTGCGCGCTGCGATTCTCGAGATTCGGGACGAGAACCGGCGCCGCTGCGGGTCGCGGGGGCTCGCCCGGCGGTGTGGCCAGCGCGGCATAACGATCGACGAGCCTCGGTGTCGCGTGCCCGTCGAATCGTCGCATGTCGTTGATGAGTCCCCAGCGCTGCTCGCCGCGATAGCCGGTCCGCTGCGGAATTCGCGCAAGCCAGGGAATGAGCGCCGACTTCCACGAGTTGGGCAGCACGATGGCGCGCGTGAAGCGCTCGTTGCGCAGCGCGCGCGCGAGTCCGAGCCGCCGCGACCATCCGATTTCGCCGTGCCGGAGCGTCGACTCGACGACGCGGCGCACGCCGCGCATTCGCGCGAAGACCGGCGCGCACCATGCGGGCGTCAGAACGTCGATGTCGTGCTCGCCGTGGAGCTCGCGCAGCCGCGCGATCAGCGGCTCGGTGAGAATCGCATCGCCGACCCACGACGGCGCGACGACGAGGGTGCGCTCGGCCATCGTGCTACTCGTGCCTCATGGCCTGCGCGCTCGACCGGATCCGATGCGGCGCGCGGCGCAGCGACGCTTGCGCTGCGTCCGCCGTCAGTGACCGCCGCTCTTCAGCGGTCCGCCGATCAGCCGGTAGCGCGTCCCACAATATGGGCACATCGCTTCGCCCGTCTCGGCGATGTCGAGAAAGACGCGCGGATGCGACGACCACAGCGGCATCCGCGGGTTCGGGCAGAACACCGGCAGATCCTTCGGATCGATCTCGACGACGGCAAGTTGATCGGCGGCGGCCATTCGATCAGACCTTCGTGAGCCAAGCCTTCTTCGACGTGTTGCGGCCGTTCACCGTATCGAAGAAGAGCTTCTGCAGCTTCTCGGTGACCGGCCCGCGCTTGCCTACACCGATCTGGCGGTTGTCGTACTCGCGGATCGGCGTCACCTCGGCGGCGGTGCCAGTGAAGAACGCCTCGTCGGCGATGTAGAACTCGTCGCGCGTGATCCGCCGCTCGAATACCTTGATCCCGAGCTCGTTCGCGAACGTGATGATCGTGTCGCGCGTGATCCCGTTCAAAGCGCCGCCCGACAGGTCCGGCGTATGCAGCGCGCCGTCGCGGACGAGGAAGACGTTCTCGCCCGACCCCTGGCAGACGAAGCCCTGCGGGTCGAGCAGCATCGCCTCTTCGTAGCCGTCGTGCGTGACTTCCTGGTTCGCGAGAATCGACACCGCGTAGTTGCACACGGCCTTCGCGTTGCACATCGTGATGTTCGGATGGTGGTGCGTGAACGACGACGTGCGCACGCGGATCCCGCGCTCGATCGCGTCGGCGCCGAGATAGGCGCCCCACGGCCAGACGGCGACTGCGACGATGACCGGGTTCGACTTCGCTGCGACGCCCATCGCATGCGAGCCGTAGAACGCGATCGGGCGCAGGTAGCAGGATTCGAGCTTGTTCTCGCGCACGCACGCGAGCTGCGCCTCGTCGATTGCCTCCTTGGAAAAGGGAATCTTCATGCCGAAGATCTGCGCCGAGCGGAAGAAGCGCTCCGTGTGATCGCGCAGGCGGAAGATCGCGGGGCCGTCGACCGTCTTGTACGCACGTACGCCTTCGAACACGCCCAGCCCGTAGTGCAGCGTATGGGTGAGCACGTGCGTGGTCGCATTGCGCCACGGCACCATCTTGCCGTCGTACCAGATCCATCCGTCGCGGTCTGCCATCGACATGGCGAATCCCCTCGAACCAAAAAATGGCGATTTTAGCCGATTCCGGTCCGCCGGCCGGGAACCGGGTCGTTCAGTCAGGTATTCGCTCGAGCCTCGAAGCTTCGAACAGGGGCCGCTAACGCCACGGCCCGCCGAACACGTGAGCCCAGAGCGCGCTCACCGTGGCGCGGCGATCGGCCTGTGCGGCCGCTTCGACGCGGGCATGCTGTGCGCCCGTCAGCCGGATCTGGTGCTGCAACCGCCGGTAGTCGCGATACGCGTTCGCCGCAGCAGCGGCAAGCGGGACCGGAATGAGGCCGAGATCGGCGGCGATCGCGAGCAGCGCGATATTGCCCAGGTTGCGCGTGAGCGTGTCGTGGTCGTGCGCGTGCGCAAGCACGAGGTACTGGACCGAGAACTCGACGTCGACCATCCCGCCCGGATCGTGCTTGACGTCGAAGAGCGCGGTCGGATTCGCATGCCCGGCGAGCATGCGCAGGCGCATGTCGACAACCTCCCGCCTGAGCGCATCGCGATCGCGCGTCATGCACAGGATCGCCTTGCGCTCGGCTTCGAACGCGGCGCCGATCGGCGCATGCCCGGCGACGAATCGCGCGCGGGTAAGCGCCTGATGCTCCCAGGTCCACGCATGCTCGCGCTCGTAGCGGCGCAAGCCTTCGAGCGATGAGGACATGAGTCCCTTGGCGCCGTCGGGCCGCAACCGCAGGTCGACGTCGTAGAGCTGGC
>DASSGI010000321.1:0-2277 GCA_035857655.1 Casimicrobiaceae bacterium
CGCGGCCGCGGCTTCACGCGGCTCGTCATCGAAAAGCCGTTCGGCCACGATCTCGCTTCGGCGCGCAGCATGAACGCGCTCGTGCACCGCTACTTCGACGAGGCGCAGATCTACCGGATCGATCACTACCTCGGCAAGGAATCGGTGCAGAACCTGCTTGCATTCCGCTTCGGCAACGCACTGTTCGAGTCGGCGTGGAACCGCGATCACATCGCGAGCGTGGCGATCATGGTCGCCGAGGAGCTGGGCGTCGAAGGTCGCGCGGGGTATTACGAGCAGTCCGGCGCGCTGCGCGACATGGTGCAGAACCATCTCACGCAGCTCCTCACGCTGACCGCGATGGAAGCGCCTTCGGCGTTCAACGCCGACAGCTTGCGCTTCGAGAAGGTGAAGGTGCTGCAGTCGGTCGCGCCGATCCGGCCAAACCACGTGATATTCGGCCAGTACGGCCCGGGGCGCGAGGGACGCAAACGGGTTCCCGGCTACCGGCGGGAGCCCGGAGTTCCTGCGCGATCGATGACGGAGACGTTCGTCGCGATGCGCCTCGCGATCGACAACTGGCGCTGGCAGGGCGTGCCGTTCTATCTCACCACCGGCAAGCGACTCGCGCGCCGCGTGACCGAGATCACGATCGACTTCCGGAGTCCGCCCGTTGCGCTGTTCCGGTCGGTCGACGGCTGCGCGACGCACGCGAACTCGCTGGTGATCACGCTGCAGCCGAACGAAGGATTCGATCTCTCGTTCGAGGTCAAGTCGCCGGGCGAGCAATTCACGCTGCAGACGCAGCACATGGATTTCCGTTACGCTGAAACGTTCGGACAAGGCCTCGCGTCCGGCTACGACACGCTACTCCTCGACGTGGTTGAGGGCGATCAGACGCTGTTCGTGCATGCCCATGAAACCGAAGCCTCGTGGCAGCTCTACACGCCGCTCATCGGCAACGTGCGCCCGGTGTATCCCTACGCGGCGGGCGGAACGGGACCGGCGGAGCTCGCGCGTCTGATGAAACCCGCAGCGCACAACGCAGCCGGTCGCTGAAGCGCGCTCCCGCGCGCACGGAAAATGTGCGCGTCGGAGGCGTCCGACAGGCGAAAGGCGGCATCGCCGACGCCCTGGCCTCGATACCGCCGCTACATTAGCCGCATCACCAACGCTCCGCTCGAGAAGCGCTGACCCATGACGGCTTCGCTCGCGGCGCGCCGCGTCGTCGTCGCGGCCGCACTGTGCTTCACGTTCCTCTCTCGCGCGCTCGCGCAGGGCTCCGACGCGTCGGTACTCCAGCCGCTGCCGTTGCCGGGACCGTATCCGGTCGGTTGCAGCAACGTCGCGCAGGACTTCAGTCGCCTCGCGCCCGGAGAAGACGTGCAGGCGTACTGGGAAGCGCTGCCGCACGACAACGGCTCGCCGCGAACGATCTACGACCTCCTGCTGGACGGGGGCAATACGCTGGGGGTGACGGTAACGGCAGGGAACGATAGCGACGTCTTCGGCTCCTATGCGGGACGCACGCTGCAGTTCGCGGTAATCGTCTGCTATCCGACGTCGGCGAACAATCCCTATCCGGACTACCTGTTGCCGACCGGACGGACCGTTCCGCACATGCAAACCGCGGGGCAGCCGCCGGTCCTTGCCGACGCGACGTCGCGATTTCCGCTGCTCCTCTTTTCGCACGGCTACGGCGGGAGCCCGCTGTCGAACGACTACATCACCGCGCTCACCGTGCTTGCGAGCTACGGGTACATCGTCGCCGCGCCGTTCCATGGCGACTGGCAATACGGCACTGCCGATCTCTCGAGCTTCGCCGATATCGTCTACCTGATCGCGCACCTGCGCGACTATCTCGCGATGCAGGCGCTGCGTCCGCTGGCGCTCTCTGCGACGATCGACCTCCTGTTCAACAATCCGCAGTGGAGCGCGCGTGTCGACGCGAGCCGGATCGGCGGCTTCGGCGCGAGCCTTGGCGGCGAGTCGCTGCTGCTGATGGGAGGTGCCGGACTCACGACGTCGCTCGGGTTGTCGTGGACCGTCGTCGACAGCGACCCGCGCCTGAAGGTGGCCGTCACGTACGTTCCTTATTTCGGACAGCCATTCTTCCCGGCGTTCGGTCGCGATCAGAACGGCCTCGACGGCATTGCAGTGCCGTTCCTCGGGATCAGCGGCACCGCCGACACGACCGCGCCCGTCGCAATGACGTACCTCGGAGTTTCCCAGCTTGCCGGGACGCGCGAGCTCGTCGCGTTGAACGGCGTCACGCACCACTTCGACATCCCGTCGACC
>DASSGI010000322.1:0-6768 GCA_035857655.1 Casimicrobiaceae bacterium
TGCAGCTCGCGACCGACTAGCAGATTGAACTTCTGGTCGGTGCCGCCAAGCTCGACGTCGGCTGTCAGCGCGACCGAGTCGTACCCCTGCGCGAGCGGGTAGAGGAACTCGTGGATCGCGATCGGCAGGCCTTTCTGGTAGCGCTTGGCGAAGTCGTCGCGCTCGAGCATACGGGCGACGGTGTACTTCGCGGCCAGCTTGATCATCCCGTCGGCGCCGAGCGGCGAGAGCCAGGTCGAGTTGAACGCGATCTCGGTTCGCGCGCGATCGAGGATCAGGAACGCCTGGTCGGTGTAGGTCTTCGCGTTGGCCTCGAGCTCCTCGCGCGAGAGCGGCGGCCGCGTGAGGTTGCGACCCGTCGGGTCGCCGATCATGCCGGTGAAGTCACCGATCACGAAGATCACATGATGGCCGAGATCCTGGAGCTGGCGCAGCTTGTTGAACTGCACGGTGTGGCCGAGATGGAGGTCCGGCCGCGTCGGGTCGAATCCCTCCTTGATCCGGAGCGGCTTTCCGCGTGTGAGCTTCTCTGCAAGCTCGGAGGCAATGAGGAGTTCGTCCGCACCCCGCTGAAAGACCGCCAGCTGCTGCTCGATTTCGGGAGTCATGCGCCCTTCCAGTTCTCAGGGTGGGTCACGCCGGGCGAAGACCCTGCTGCGAACCAGGTTGTTGTCGATAAGGCACGCAAGCCGGCTATTTGCGGAAATGTGTAGGAGAGTACCTACCCCCCGTAGGACCTTTGGTAGAATCCAAAACCCGCCGCTATGACTACGGCATAAAAGCCGGCTTCCGATCCCGAACACGATGAGCGCGCCGCAACACAGGATTCTAGCGCAGAGCGAACCGAGCGCCGCTGGACGCACCGGTGGCTCATCGACGCTCGGCTACTGGGTCGCGATCGCGTTGCTGTTCGGTCTTTCGGGTGTAGCCGCCTTCGGGCTCGTGCCGGGCACGACGCTCGAAACCGTGCCAACGCAGGCGGTGCGTCTCGACCTGCCGTTGCCGACGATGGCGGTCCTCGAAAGCAATGCCGCCGGCTATTGGCACCACGACCGCATCCGACCCGGGGACACGATCGGGAGGGCGCTGTCGCGACTCGGCGTCCAGGATGCCGTGGCGTTGGAATTCCTGCGGACGAATTCCGCGGCGAAGGCGCTCTACCGGCTGCGTCCGGGCAAGGCGTTGAATGTCGAGACCGATTCCGACGGGCGGCTTCTGTCGCTGCACGTCGTCACCCCCGATGGCGACCGGCTCGCCGTGTCCCGCGATGGCGAGCGGCTCGTCGCCTCGACCGGTCCGGCGCCTACCGAGATCCGCTGGAAGATGGCGACCGCCGAGATCGAGTCGTCGTTGTTCGCCGCGGCGGACGACGTTGGCCTTCCCGATCTCGTGACGATGCAGCTCGCCGACGTTTTCGGCGGCGACATCGACTTCCTCCAGGATCTTCGCCGCGGCGATCGGTTCGCGGTCGTCTATGAAATGCGCTATGTCGACGGCGAGGCAATCAGCGCCGGGCGCATCATTGCCGCCCAGTTCGAGAATCGCGGCAGGGCGCTCCGCGCGTTCCTGTGGCGATCGGACGACGGCACCGAGAACTACTATGCCGAGGACGGCTCCCCGCTCAGGAAGGCTTTCCTGCGCACGCCGATGGAGCTCTCCCGCGTGACCTCGGGATTCACGATAGCGCGCTTCAACCCGGTCCTGCAGACCTGGCGCGCGCACAAGGGCGTCGATTATGCGGCGCCCACGGGCACGCCGGTACGCGCAACGGCAGACGCGCGCGTCGTATTCGCCGGCACGCAGAACGGCTACGGAAACGTGATCGAGCTCCAGCACCGCGGCGCGTTTTCCACGCTCTACGCGCATCTTTCGCGCTTCGCGCCGCAGGTCAAGCAGGGCGCGCGGGTGATGCAGGGCGACGTGATCGGCTACGTAGGAATGACCGGATGGGCGACGGGGCCGCACCTTCACTACGAGTTTCGCGTGAACGGCGAGCAGCGCAACCCGCTCACCGTCGCATTGCCGAACGGCGACCCGCTGCCGAGTACGCAGAAAGCGGCTTTTGCCGAGTCCATCGTACCGGCGTCGGCCCAGCTCACGCTGGCGCGGGACGTCGCAGGGACGCTCGTCGCCGGCGGCGAGTAGCGTTTGACGCCTGCGGCTCCGATGCGCCAGGTCTACGCGGGCGTGATGTCGGGGACGAGCCTCGACGGCATCGACGCCGTTGTCGCCGATTTCGCGCCTGCTACCGGCAGCGTATGCCGCGTCCTGGGCGCCGCCCACGTTCCCTTCCCCGCGCAGCTGCGCAGCGAGCTCCTCGCGCTTCAGCGCGCAGGCGCCGACGAGCTCGCGCGTGCGGCGCGCGCCGCCGGCGCGCTCGCCGATCTCTACGCGGACGCCATTCTTGCTGCGCTGGCACGCGCCGCCGTGCAGGCCGATGACGTAATCGCCGCCGGCGTCCACGGGCAAACGGTACGACATCGTCCCGAGCAGGGCTGGACGGTGCAGCTCAACAACCCTGCGCGCGTCGCCGAACGAACCGGCATGACGGTGGTCGCCGACTTCCGTAGCCGCGACGTCGCGGCGGGTGGGCAGGGCGCTCCGCTCGTACCCGCTTTCCACGCGGCGCTCTTCCGGACGGATGCGCATCGCGTCATCGTCAACCTCGGGGGCATCGCCAACATGACCGACCTGCCGCCGCGCGGATCGGTGCGCGGTTTCGACACCGGTCCTGCGAATGCGCTGCTCGATCTGTGGCACGCACGGCACCGAAAAGCTCCGTTCGATCGCGACGGCGCGTGGTCGCGATCGGGGCGAATCGACGAAGCGCTGCTCGCCGCGCTCCTCGCCGAGCCCTACTTCGCACGCGTACCGCCGAAGAGCACGGGCCGCGACCTCTTCAATGACGAATGGTTCGATGCGAAGCTCGGCGCGCGACAGATCGCGCCGGCCGACGTGCAGGCGACACTGCTGGCGCTCACCGCGCGGACGATCGCCGACGCAATCCGCACGCATTGCGCGCCGGCCACCGAGATCCTCGCTTGCGGCGGCGGCGCCAACAACGCCGCGCTCCTCGAAGCGCTCGGACGCGAGCTTGCGCCGCGAAACGTCGGCACGACGGCGGCGCTTGGAGTTGCCGTCGAGCATGTCGAGGCTCTCGCGTTCGCGTGGCTCGCGCGCGAAGCGCTTGCGCATCGCCCGGGCAATCTGCCGGAAGTTACCGGCGCGAGCGGATTGCGGGTGCTCGGCGCGATCTATCCGCGCTGAGCGCGGGTGAAATAAGGGCGCCGACGGGTGTAAGCCTCCGGGCTTCACGAGAACCGGGCGCCCTTCGGCTCACACCCACCTGCGCCCGCCGCGCTGAGTTAGACCGCCCCGCCGTACGCGAGCCTGAACACTTCGTCGTCGCTGAGCGCGGCGCCTTCCGCCGTGAGCCGCGTCCGCTCGTCTTGGGTGAGGCTCGCGAGCAACGGGTCGAGCTCCTTCCGATAGATTGGCGCGAAGATATTCACGGCGTCGCCGATCCTGCTCCGGAGCGCATCGTCGAATCCGACGATGCGCATTGCGACGTCGAGTCGCCCTTCGCGCGCGTTGAGCAGCGCAAGCGAAAGCAGCAGCCGGTACTCGTCGCCTTCGTGCAGCAGCCGCGGATAGGCGTTTCGCGCGGCGACCCAGGCTTCGTCGAGACGCCCGAGCATGACGAGCGCCAGCATCTCGCTCTGATAGAGATGGCTGGCACCGGCATCCGCGCCGAGAGCGTGAAGCCGGTCGATCGCAGTACGTGCGTGCGCGAGCGTGTCGTGCCAGCGACCGAGCAGGAGTTCCATGGTCGTAATGTTCGACACTGCGTATAACGACGCGGCCTCGGCGCCGCCGTCGCGGCAAATCGCTGCCTGGCGTTCTGCGGCGGCGAGCGCTTCCTCGATCCCCCCCTGGCGAGCGAACCACCAGCAGCGGGCGAATTCCAGGCTCGAGCGCTGGCGCGCGGGCCACTCGGGACGCACGAGCTGCGCGGCCTCGGCGATGCCCGCCTCCATCTCGTCGACCGTCGCGAAGCGCGCGCCCTGCGCGGTGCCGAGCGTCAACGCGTCGAAGCGGCGCTGATCGTCGCCAAGCTCGCGATAGAGCTGCGCCGCGCGCACGGCCGCATCGAAGCCTTCGCGCCGGAACGAGTACAACGCGAGCTTGCTGGTCACATCCCAGAATTGCGCGGCCACCTGGGTCGGCACGCTCTCGTCGACGAAGCGCCGCAAGCCGAGACAGCGCGCGAGGCCCTCCGCCATGTTGGAGGCCGACCACCAGACGCAGTAGGAAGCACCGGCGAGTGCGATTGCCACCACGCGGGTTTCGGCGGAAGCCGTCGCCCAGTCGAGCGCTGCGCGCAGGTTGTCGACCTCCGCGCGTGCAGCGGGGACGAAGGCACCGGTGGCGCGCCATTGCCACTCGTCGAGCACGAAGGGTTCGAGAACGGCGAGCACCGCCTGGGCATGGCGGAGCAGCACCTGCTGCGTTTCGCCGGACTCGGCGAGCCGCTCGAGGCCGTAGGCGCGCGTGGTCTCGAGCATCCGGTAGCGCGGAATCGGATCGCCTTCGGCGAGCACAAGCGATTTGTCGACGAGCGCGCCCAGGTGATCGAGCGCGGTCCAGCGGTCGATGGCCTCGTCGCTCGCTACGTGCTGCGCGCCTTCGAGCGTGAACCCGCCGGCGAATATCGCGAGCCGCCGGAACACGGTCCGCTCGTCGGGCGTCAGCAGCGAGTGGCTCCATTCGAGGGTCGCGCGCAGCGTCTGGTGGCGCCGGAGCACCACGCGCGCTCCTGCGGTGAGGAGGTTGAAGCGCTCGTCGAGTCGGGCGCGCAGACCCTCGACGCCCAGCAGCGGCAACCGCGCGGCCGCAAGCTCGATCGCAAGTGGAATTCCGTCGAGACGCCGGCAGATCTCGATCACCGCCGGCGTGTTCGCTCCGCTCAGCGCGAAACGCGGATCGACAGCCTGCGCGCGCGCTTCGAAGAGCTCGAGCGCGCCGAAGTGCGCCGCCGACTCGACATCGGCCGCGTCCGGAACGGCGAGCGCGCCGAGACGATAGACGTGCTCGTCGGCAGCCCTCAGCGTTTCCTGGCTCGTCACGAGGATCGTCACGCGCGATGCGCTGGCCATCACGGTGTCGACGAACGCCGCAACCGCCTCGGCGACGTGCTCGCAGTTGTCGAGAACGAGCAGCGCGCGCTTTGCTGCGAGCTGCGAACGCAGGACGAGCGCAGTGGGGCGGTCGCCCGCGAGCCGCACCCCCATCGCCTGCGCGACTGCGGCGGGAACGAGCGCGCCGTCGGTCAACGCGGCGAGCTCGATCCACCAAAGGCCGTCCGGGTAACTCTCGCGATGCTCGTTCGCGACGCGCAGCGCCGCGGCGTGCGCGATCTGCGTCTTGCCGATCCCTCCGGGACCCGTGATCGTGACCACCGGATGTTCGCGCAGCAACGCGACGATCGCGTCGAGATCTTCGCTGCGGCCGAAAAGCCGTGGCATGCGCGCCGGCAGGTTGCCGCGCGGCGACGATGTGCTCGTGTCGCGCGACGCGTCCGCGACTTCCTCGTGAGATGAATCCACGAGCGCAGCAGGCGCCGCGTCGGCACTCACAACAGGGACGTTGAATCGGTAGCCGCGGCCGGGAATCGTCGCAAGCGCGCTCTGGCCGAGAATCTTGCGCAGCGTGGACACCTGCACCTGCAGGTTGTTCTCCTCGACGACGAGCCCTTGCCAGACCGTGGCGAGCAGGTCGTCCTTCGTGATGAGCGAGCCGGGACGCTCGGTAAGCGCGACCAGCAGATCGAACGCGCGCGCGCCGAGCGCGACGGGTGCGCCATCGGCGAACAGCGCGCGCTCCCCCGGGCGCAACTCGAAGCGCCCGAAGCGCCGTGACGCCATCGCCGGGCTCACTTCTGTTGCGGCTCTCATATCCATGGTTCCCATCGGTGTCGAGGCAAAGTCTAGCGCCCGCGCGCGCCGTTGTGGCCGGTGATCCGAACGTTTAAGAACGTTTCAGGGCGCCCTTAAGGACTTAAAGGGAGCTGCAGGGGCAACGTACGTTCGACGCGACGTGATCGCGCCCAACCGAAGGAGACCATGATGAACGTGAAACCGGACGCATCCGCACTGAGCCCTGCCGCCCATTTCGTCGCGGCGACGCTTGCCGCCATCCTCACCGTCGGAATATTCAGCGCTCTCACCGAGCTCTTCCTGCGCGATGGGGGACCTCTCGCGCACTGGGCCGCGGCCGAGCGCGCTTGCGCGACCCATCAGTACGTTTCGGAGCGCGAAGCGTGCATGCGCGAAGGGCGCGGCCTCGCGGCGGCACGCGAAGCTCGCGGGAAACTGACGATCGCGGATCGCGAGCTTGCGCCGCGCGTTTGAGCGATGGGCGACCTAGGGGTTGACCGCCGTCGCTTCGCTCGCCGCGCCTTCGTCCTTCACCCAACGATCGACGACCTCGAATGGCGACCAGAGAAAATCGGCCTGCTCTTCGAGCGGCTCCTTGAGGCGGATCGTATAGACCGACTTGCGCGAGCGCACCGAGAGGCGATCGCCGGGCGAAAGCCCGCACGTCGGCAACACGAGCGTCTTCATCGGCAGCACCGGATGGTCGAGGCTCTCCGGCAGATAGAGACCTGCGAAACGCCGCGATTCGATCTCGATGGCTTTGCCGGGTTGCGCGTCTAAATCCGAGACGACGATCACCACCCAGCGCGGATTCGTTCCGAGATATTCGGCG
>DASSGI010000323.1:0-3591 GCA_035857655.1 Casimicrobiaceae bacterium
GCGCGTCACCAGTCGGCCGAGCCCCGCATTCTCGAGCAGGCTCGCCGCGACGCGGGACGCGAAGACTTCGCCGAGCGAAGTGACGATCGGGCAATCGGCCCAAAGCGCGTCGCTGCCGGTCGTGTGCGACGTGTAGGGAAACGTATCGACGACGAGATCAGCGAGCGCGTAGCGCGACAGATGCTCGGCGAGCGGCCTGATCGGAGCGAAGATGAGGCGCTCTGCGACAACACCATGACGACGCGCTTCGTTGCGCAGGTTGTCCTTCGCCCAGCGGTTCTCGTCGAGAAGCCAGAGGACGCCGTCGGGGACGCGGGTCAACAGCCGCATCCAGGCAGCGAACACGCCGGGCTCGATCTTGTAGCTCTGGTTGAAGTTGCAGAACACGAAAGCGTTTTCGGACAGCCCGCAATCGCTTCGCGTCAATCCGCTGCCGCCGCCCGGGCGCTTGCGATCGTTGGGCTGATAGCAGTGCGGCAGACGCACAACCCTTTCCGAATAGTCGGCCTCGTGCTCGCTGGGGACGAGATAACGATCGGCGATCAAATAATCGATCCAGCCGGCGCCCATCGAGCCCGGATAGCCGAGCCAGTTGACCTGGATCGGCGCAGGCCGCTGCGCGCCGATGCGCGGACGATCGCCGGCCGTGTATCCCTTGAGGTCGACGAGGATCTGGATCCGCTCGTCGTAGATCCGTTGCGCGGCCGCCTCGTCGGATAACGCTGCGAGATCGACGAAGCGATCGCCGCCGGCCTCGAGCCGTTTCCGCATGGCACTGCCGTCGTCGGGTCCATACGAGAGGAGAACCACTTCGAAGCGCTCGCGATCGTGCAGCTCGAAGACCTCCGCCGCCAGGTGTGCGACCGGATGGGCGTGCAAATCGCTGGAAAGATATCCGACGCGAATTCGCCGCGACTGCGCGAATCGAGCGAGGTCGTGCCGCCGCATCTGCTGCGCCGACACGTCGCGCGGCGCGAACTGCGTGGAGTGAGCGCGCGCCACCGCCAGCAGCTGCGCGCGTGTCGCGCCGGGCACCGAAAACAGATGGAATGGCGACACAGCGCCGGGCTCGTCGGCAGCCCGACGCAGAACCGGCTCCGAATACAACGCGGTCGCGGGCCAAGTGCACATTCGCTGGGCAAGCCAGAGCGCCGAGGCGATCGGCGGCAGGAAATCGGGGCGCAGGGAAATCGCGCGCTCGAAGCACTCGAACGCTTCGTCGATGCGATTCTGCTGCTCGAGGTCGAGCGCGAGCGCATGAACGGCGTCCGCGGAGTCCGGCTCGAGCGCCACCCAGCGCCGAAACGACGCTTCGGCGTCCGCCGCCCGGCCAAGCTTTTGCAACGCCGTCCCGAGTCGCTCCCAGGTGGCGGCAAACGCGGCGTTGAGCCTCGCCGATTCGCGCAGCGCTGCGACAGCTTCTTCGGTCTTTCCCGAAACGAAGAGCGCGTTGCCAAGATTGTGATGCGCGCGATAGTTGGCGGGCCGCAGCGCAATCGATTTCCGATAATGCTCGATCGCCTCGTCGAGTTTCCCGATCGCCTGCAGCGCGTGGCCGAGGTTGTTGTGGATCTCGGCGTAACCGTCGTGCAGCTCTAGCGCGCGCCGGTATTCGGCGATGCCTTCTCTCAGGCGTCCCGCATCGCGCAGGACGTTGCCGAGATTGCCGCGGTAGATCGGGTTTTCCGGATCGCGCGCGATCGCATCGCCGATCAGGCGAATCGCCGAATCGAAATCCTTGTTCTGGAAGTGCACGAGCCCCAGCAAATGCGACGCGTCGGCGTGCGCCGGATTTTCCGCGAGCAGCTTCCGGTAGATCGCTGCGGCTTCGTCGAGGCGGTCGGCGCGATGAAGCTCGAGCGCTTTCTTCAGGAGTTCAGCGCCGGCCGGGGCGGTCGCATTCAGCGCGCCGGTTGCCACTCGATGATTCGAATCGGCGTCGGATTCCATCCGTTGCAGGGATTGTAGAGCTGCGGACAGTTCGATATCACCGCGAGCACGTCCTTGTCGGCGCGCAGATCGACGTAATCGCCGGGCTCCGAGCGGCCGTCCACGATCTCGGTCGACCCGTCGCCGTGGACGGGCACGTACATGAAGAAGTTGACGTTCGACGGGATGTCACCGGCGTCGAGCCCATGCTCGCGCAATGCCGCGGTGAAATTGTCGCGGCAATTCGGCGTTTTCTTGATCCCGTAGCGCAGATAGTTGACCTCCGCGCTGCAGCAGCCGCCGATCGTGTCGTGATAGCCCACCGTATCGGCGACGACCGTCATCAGGCTCTCGGCGCGATCGGAGTACAGCTTGAAGCCGTTGCCGATGTAGATCGAGCGGTTGAGCTTCAACGTGTTCGCGGCGTTGTAACGGATGCCCAGGTTCGACAGCTCGTAGCACAGGAAGTCGACCGCCTGCTGTCCCTCGAGGTCGATGATGCGCAGATGCTGGCCGGCGAAAAGCCGCGACGACCAATGCGCGCCCGCATCGACGATCTGGTCTGCGATCACCGTTCCTTCGATCGACAGCGCTTTCTCGAGCTTCTGATTGCCGACACGCGCTTTCACCTCTGCGGCGTGACGCAGCGCAGCCGCGCGTTTTTCGGCCGACAGCGCGCGTGCGTGTGCAGCGCGCTCCTCGTCGGTGACGTTGCGACCTTCCAGCAATATTCCCGCCATTTGAGCTACCTCCGATATCAGCCCTGCGCCGCGACGCGCCGGCTGTGAGCCGTGCTCAGCGCGACGACGACCGCATAGGCAGCGATCATCTGCAATCCGACGAGGACGAGTCCTGCGGTATACGTGCCGCTGCGGTCGAACAGGAAGCCCACGATCCACGCGCCGAATGCCGCACCGCAAGCGTACGCCGTTTCGATGAATCCCCATGCGATCGCGCGCTGCTCGCGTGTGAAGAGCGCTGCGGCAAGCGATGCGTTCGTCGGCAGGTTCCCCCCGGAGCCGACGCCGTACGCAAAGATGAACGCGTACGCGAGCGCCTCCGCTGACGGCCCGGCACCCTGCGCGTTTGCGATCGCAACGAGCCCGACCACTGCAACCGCAGTGCTGAGACCGTACGCGAGACGCTGGCCGGACCGGTCGAGCAGCATCCCCCACAAAGGGCCCGCCCCCGAGCGAAACACGTTGACGAGCCCGAGCGCGGTCGCTGCGGCGACTGCGCTCCAACCCGACTCGCGCAGAAGCGCGACCTGATGTGTCACTACACCGAAAAGCGCCGATCCCATCAGGAAATTCGCTGCGCCAAACGCCTGCCACCTACCCGAACGGATCACTTCCAGCATCCGCCGGCGCATCGAGCGGTGCTCGGTCGAGCTCGTTGTCCCCTCGCCATGAGCCGGGCCATGCCCTGCACCCGCCGGCCGATACGAAATGCAAACCATCACGATGATCGTCGCGGCGATTCCCGCCAGCACGAACGCTTCGCGCCAGCCGAAACGCTCCGCCGCCCATTGAATGGCAGGAATGAGCACCAGCACGCCCACGCCCATGCCTGCGGCCGCCACGCCCATTGCGGTCGCGACCCGCGTCGGAAAGCGCTCGCTCACCAGGATGAAGTTCGCGGGGAACCCGATCAGCGCCACGC
>DASSGI010000324.1:0-6487 GCA_035857655.1 Casimicrobiaceae bacterium
GTGGGACCGACGATCACATGTTGAACGACCTCCCGTCTGAAATCTTCAGCCGACAATGCCGAAGCCCCCGCATCGAGCAATTCCCCGACATTGCGCTGGGCAGCGGCGGGCGGTGCGAGCACTAAAAGTGCAAGGATCAACGAAAGCTTCGTTAGAGGCGCCACGCGCTTCTCCTATTTGATCACGTCGTCCGCGAGCAGGACGAACGCCGGGGGAAGCGTGAGGCCCAGCGCCTTCGCGGTCCTCAGATTGACGACCAACTCGAACAGAGAGGGCATCTCGAACGGCATATCGGCCGGTCTGGTTCCCTTGAGGATCTTGTCGACGTAGTACGCGGTGCGTCGCCTCTGTGCGCTGAGGCTCGTCCCGAAGGACATCAACTGCCCCGCTTGGACGTATTCGCGTAGCGGGGCGATCGTCGGAAGTCGGCGCTGTAACGCAAAGTCCGCGATCGCAGTTGCGTGCACGAGAGTCACGCTATCCCAGCAAGTCACGAGGGCATCCGGCGGCTCTTTCGCGATGCTGGCAAGAGCGCGGTCCAACGTACCGGCGTCGCTCACTTCGAGATCCCGGACCTGAAGGCCGATCCCCGGCGCGATTGCCTTGATTTCCTCGATGCAGTATGCATTGCCTGGATTCGCCGGATTCAAGATGACAGCCACGCGGGAAAGTCTCGGAACGGCGTCCTTGAGCAACCCCAGTCGCTTTTGCCAAAGCTCCTCGCTGAGGGTCGCGAGTCCCGTCACGTTTCCTCCCGGGCGCCCCAGGCTCGCCACAAGCCCGGACCTCACGGGATCCAGCGCAATTTCCGTTGCGACGATAGGGATCGCGCGCGTCGCGCGTTTGGCCGCGAGCGCTGCGGGCTCACCCGAAGTCACGATGACTTCGACCGGCAGACGCGCCAAATCGGCTGCAAGCTCGCGGAGCCTGTCCGCGTTGCCGCCCGCGTAGCGATACTCGATGACGAGATTCCTGCCTTCGATGTAGCCGAAGTCACGCAGGCCTTGGACGAGGTCCGCTGCATCTCGATCCGGTCTGGCCGGTTGGCTGCTCGTGCCGAGCCAACCGATGCGATGGACGTTCGCCGACGATTGACCCATCGCAACCGCCGGCGCGCCGCAAAGCACCAGCGTAACGACGACGACATATCGGACGGATATTCGCCGCACACGACCCCCTCGTGTCGGCCTCTCTCATCGGGCAGGCGCCGAAATCCGCAGGCGTCGCGATCTACGAACAGCGCTGCCTCAGCTCCAACGCGGCACGCATGACCCCGACTGGGGAAAGGCTACTCTCCACCCGCGCGCCCGGTCAATCCACGCCCCCGCCTCTGCGGAAGCAATGCTTACGTCATCCCTCAGAGGGGATCGCGCGTCGAGCGCTCGTAGCGCAGCCAGGGCTCGTGCTCCTCGTTCGCCGAGCTGTCGCCCGAGCCGACGGCGCGGAAACCGCGGTTCTCGAGGAAGCGGCGTGCGCGTTCGTTGCGCACGAACGTACAGACGCGCAGCACGGGCGTCGCGCTGGCAGCGTTCGCGAGCATTGCGCGCAGGAGTTGCGTACCGATGCCGTGACCGCTCCATTCGGGCTTCACGTAAAGGTTCATCAGCCACACGCCGTCGCGCGACGTGAAACCGACGATGTCGCCGTCGATCTCGGCAAGCCGCACCGAATGCCGCGTGAACACGACGTCGCGCATCCACGCCCGCGACTGCGTCTCGCTGTGCGGATTGCGCACGCCGGACATGAACGCGCGGCGCGACGCGAGGTACATCGTCGCCGTCGCGTCGGCCTCCGCCGCGAACGCTTCGCAGCGCACCCGGCGGATGTGAACCTGGACCCTCGTCGTCATCCGAGAAGCTCGCCGGTCGTCTTGCGGCCGCGCGCTGCGCGCGCCAGCGGATCCTGAGTCGACGGGGCGGCGCGGCCCTTGCGCGCCGACGACACGTCGAGCGCGCGCTTCAGGTAGCGCCCCGTGTAGCTCGTCTCGATGTTGACGATGTCCTCGGGCGGCCCCTCGCCGATGACCGTCCCGCCGCCGGCACCGCCCTCGGGGCCGAGGTCGATGATCCAGTCGGCGGTCTTCACGACGTCGAGGTTGTGCTCGATGACGACGACGGTGTTGCCGTGATCGCGCAGCCGGTGCAGAACGGTGAGCAGCATCTCGATGTCGTGGAAGTGCAGCCCGGTCGTCGGCTCGTCGAGGATGTAGAGCGTGCGGCCCGTGTCGCGCTTGGAGAGCTCGAGCGCGAGCTTCACGCGCTGCGCTTCTCCGCCGGAGAGTGTCGTCGCCGACTGCCCGAGCGTGATGTAGCCCAGGCCCACGTCGAGGAGCGTCGCGAGCTTGCGCGCGACGGAAGGGACCGGCTCGAAGAACGGGACCGCCTGCTCGACCGTCATCGACAGCACTTCGTGGATGTTCTTGCCTTTGTACTGGATCTCGAGGGTCTCTCGATTGTAGCGCTGGCCGTGGCAGACGTCGCACGGGACGTAGATGTCGGGGAGGAAGTGCATCTCGACCTTGATGAGCCCGTCGCCCTGGCAGGCTTCGCAGCGGCCGCCCTTCACGTTGAACGAAAAGCGCCCGGGTCCGTAGCCGCGCTCGCGCGCCGCCTTCACCTGCGAGAAGAGCTCGCGGATCGGCGTGAAAAGTCCGGTGTACGTCGCCGGATTCGAGCGCGGCGTCCGGCCGATCGGGCTCTGGTCGACGCTGATCACCTTGTCGAAGAACTCGATGCCATGCATGTCGTCGTGCGGCGCAGGCTCCGCGGCGCTGCCGTAGAGGTGACGGGCGACCGCGTGGTAGAGCGTATCGTTGATGAGGGTCGACTTGCCGGAACCCGACACGCCGGTCACGCAGACGAACACGCCGACCGGCAGCTTGAGCGTCACATTCCGCAGGTTGTTGCCGCGCGCGCCGGTGATCGTCAGCATCCGCTCCGGATCGACGCGATGGCGCCGCGGCGGAATCGGAATCTGCCGATGGCCCGCGAGGTACTGGCCGGTCAGCGAGTGCGGAGCGAGGCGAATCTCTTCCGGCGTTCCCTGCGCGACGACCTGGCCGCCGTGCTCGCCCGCGCCCGGACCCATGTCGACGATGTGGTCGGCGGCATGAATCGCGTCGAGGTCGTGCTCGACGACGATCACGCTGTTGCCGAGATCGCGCAGGTGCTTGAGTGTCGCGAGCAGGCGGTCGTTGTCGCGCTGGTGCAGTCCGATCGACGGCTCGTCGAGCACGTACATCACGCCCGTAAGGCCCGATCCGATCTGCGACGCGAGCCGGATCCGCTGCGCTTCACCGCCCGACAGCGTTTCCGCCGAGCGGTCGAGCGCGAGGTACTCGAGCCCGACGTTGTTGAGGAACGTGAGGCGCGTGACGATCTCCTTGATGATCCGGTCGGCGATCGCTGCCTTCTGCCCCGGCAGGACGAGCGCTCCGAAGTACGCGGCAGCCTCCTTGAGCGGCAAGCACGAGACTTCGAAGATCGCGCGCGCGTGCACATCCTCGCCGATCTTCACGTGCCGCGCTTCGCGCCGCAGCCGCGTGCCGTGGCACTCGGGGCACGCCCGCGAGTTCAGGTATTTCGCCAGCTCCTCGCGCACCATCAGCGAATCGGTCTCGCGGTAGCGCCGCTCGAGATTCGGGATGATTCCTTCGAACGCGTGCTCGCGCGTCATCGGCTTGCCGCGATCGGACAGGTACGTGAACGGAATCTTCTCGCCGCTGCTGCCGTAGAGGACGATCTGCTGGACGCGCTCGGGCAGCTTTGCGAACGGCCGCTCGAGATCGAAGCCGGCGTACTTCGCGAGGCTGCCGAGCATCTGGAAATAGAACTGGTTGCGCCTGTCCCAGCCCTTGATCGCGCCGGAGGCGAGAGAAAGCTGCGGAAACGCGACGACGCGCTTCGGATCGAAGAACGTGATCGTGCCGAGGCCATCGCAGCGCGGGCACGCGCCCATCGGATTGTTGAACGAAAAGAGGCGAGGCTCGAGCTCGGCGAGCGAGTAGTTGCAGATCGGGCACGCGAACTTCGCCGAGAAAAGATGCTCCTTGCCGCTGTCCATCTCGACGGCGATCGCGCGTCCGTCGCCGTTCCGGAGCGCCGTCTCGTACGATTCGGCGAGCCGCTGCTTCATGTCGGCGCGCACGCGCAGCCGGTCGACGACGACTTCCACCGTGTGCTTCACGTTCTTCGCGAGGCGCGGCACCGCGTCGATCTCGTGGACGACGCCGTCGACGCGGACGCGGACGAAGCCCTTCGCGCGCAGCTCGACGAAGAGCTCGAGCTGCTCGCCCTTGCGGTTGACGACGACCGGCGCGACGATCATCAGCTTCGTGTCTTCGGGGAGTGCGAGCGTCGCGTCGACCATTTGCGAGATCGTCATCGCCGCGAGCTTCTGCTCCGAGTGATCGGGGCAGTACGGATCGCCGACGCGCGCGAACAGCAGGCGCAGATAGTCGTGGATCTCGGTCACGGTGCCGACCGTCGAGCGCGGGTTGTGCGAGGTCGCCTTCTGCTCGATCGAGATCGCCGGAGAAAGCCCTTCGATCAGATCGACGTCGGGCTTCTCCATGAGCTGCAGGAACTGCCGTGCGTACGCGGAGAGCGATTCGACGTAGCGGCGCTGTCCTTCCGCGTACAGCGTGTCGAACGCGAGCGAGCTCTTGCCCGATCCGGAGAGACCCGTGACGACGATCAGCCGATTGCGCGGGAGGTCGAGGTTGACGTTCTTCAGGTTGTGCGTGCGCGCGCCGCGGATGCGGATGTATTCCATCAGTCGTCTATCAGTTGGCTCGATCAGCCGGGTCGATCGGTTGGGTCGACCGGTTGGGTTAATCCGTTCGCCCAAGTACCGGGCAAAGGGCAACCTGCTACTATACCGTCAATCAATACGCATTCCAAAGTCGCGCGTTCGCGTCCCGCATCACCCTCCGTTCGAGTCAGCTTCCGCTCATGTCGCAAGTCAGCGAGCCCGCCGCCGCCGCGCGCCCCGTCGCGCCGCGGATGACGGCAGCCGAACGGCGCGCCACCGCGGGTCTCGCCGGCATCTTCGGATTGCGGATGTTCGGCATGTTCATCGTGCTGCCGGTTCTCGCGCTCTACGCGGAAAGCCTGCCCGGCGGTCGCGATCATCGGCTCGTCGGCCTGGCGCTCGGCGCGAACGGACTCACGCAAGCCGTGCTGCAGATTCCGTTCGGCTGGGCGTCCGACCGCTGGGGACGCAAGCCGGTCATCGTCGCGGGGCTGGTGCTCTTCGCGCTCGGCAGCTTCATCGCGGCGTGGGCGCCGTCGATCGAGTGGACGATCGTCGGGCGCACGGTCCAGGGCGCGGGCGCCATTTCCGCGGCAGTGATCGCGCTCGTCGCCGACCTCACGCGCGACGAGGTGCGCACGCGCGCGATGGCGGCGATCGGCATGACGATCGGCGCGACATTCGCGCTGTCGCTCGTCATCTCGCCGGCGCTCGCGCCGCTGATCGGCGTGCCGGGCATCTTCGTGATGACCGGCGTGCTCGCGCTCGCCGCGATCGCCGTGCTGAAGCGGGTCGTCCCGCGCGATGACAGCCGCGCACCGCGATCCGACACGCCGGCAAACTGGAAGCGCGCGCTCGTCGACCGCGAGCTCCTGCGTCTGAACTACGGGATCTTCGCGCTGCACGCGGCGCTCCTTGCGCTCTTCGTGCAGGTGCCGTTCATGCTTCGCGACAACGGCGTTCCGGCCTCGAGGCACGCGCTCGTCTATCTGCCGGTGCTGCTGCTGTCCGTCGCGCTGATGCTGCCCGCGCTGTGGCAGGCCGATCGGCCGCGCCGCGGCAAGCCCGTCTTCCTGGGCGCCATCGCAATCCTGTTCGTCGGGCAGGCAATGCTCGCGTTCGCAGGCTCGTCGCTCGCGCTGACGATCGCCGCGCTCGTCGTGTTCTTCACCGCGTTCAACCTGCTCGAGGCCGTGTTGCCGTCGCTCGTGTCGAAGTTCGCGCCGCGGGAGATCAAGGGCACCGCCGTCGGCGTGTATTCGAGCGTGCAGTTCCTCGGCACGTTCGTCGGCGCCGCGGGCGGAGGCTTGCTGTCGCAATGGCATGGTCCCGCGGCGGTGTTCGGATTCTGCCTCGCGCTCACGGCGTTGTGGCTCGCGACGGGCGCGTCGATGGCAGCACCGCCCGTCTACAATGAAAGCACTTACTCGATGGGAGAAACCTGAGATGGCCTCCGTAAACAAAGTGATCCTGATCGGCAACCTGGGCCGCGATCCCGAAACCCGCTACACGACCGGCGGCGACGCAGTCACCAACCTCAACATCGCCACCAGTGAGCAGTGGAAGGACAAGAGCGGCGAGAAGCAGGAACGCACCGAATGGCACCGCGTCGTGCTGTTCGGCCGACAGGCGGAGATCGCAGGCGAATACCTGAAGAAGGGGCGCTCGGTCTACATCGAGGGGCGACTGCAGACGCGCAAGTACACCGACAAGGATGGCGTGGAGAAATATTCGA
>DASSGI010000325.1:0-4069 GCA_035857655.1 Casimicrobiaceae bacterium
CGTGCGTTCCTTGCCAGCGCGAAGGTTGCGAGCGCCATCGCGAAAGCTTCAGCGCATGCCTCGACGCGCTGACAGCGGCTTCGGTGATCGAGGCGGCGCAAACGCTCCTCACCCGATCCGGCGCTTCAGCGCGGATCTGATCCGGTCGAGCTCGAGGCCCGGCGAGGGCTCGGGTTCCGCGACGACGAAGCCGTTTTCGCCGGTCGGCACCGATTGCCCGCGGCGCAGCCAGCGGCGATCGAAGGCCGATTGCGTGATTCCCCATTTCAGCAGGAACTGGCGGCGGCCGTCGTTCTTGCGGATCCTCGCCGTCGTTGCCTTGGCGAAGTGATAGAAGAGGCTCGTGCCGACGCCGACGAAGACGCGCGAGCCCGCGTGCCAGAGCTTCATCGCGAAATCGTTGTCGCTGCTCATCCCCGGCGAGAATTCGACGCTATAGCCGCCGACCTCGTGCCAGGCGGCGCGCGTGACGAGCGTGGGCGGCCACGTGGCGCCGAGCCAATCGCTGCGAGCGAGCGATGGAGCCTTGCCGGCGAAGGCGGCCAGGTCGAACGCTTCGGGATCGCGGCCGAGATCGGCGACCACCGCGCACGCATTTCCGGTCGCTTCGGGTTCGATCATCGTCGCGGAAAGCATGAACGGACGATGACCGGCGACTCGACCGAGCGCGCGGTCGAGCGCGACGTCCCAGCCCGGCGCCGCGACCATGTCGTCGTTCAGGTACATCACGTAGTCGGTGCGCGCGAGGAGCGCCGCGCGATTTACCGCATAGCAGATACCGATGTTCGCGTCGCTTTCGGTGTGCTCGATCTGCTCGCGCGCGATCCATTCGCGCGAGCCGTCGTCGCCGCCGTTCACATGGACGATGATCTGGTGCGAGCGCGTCGAATGACGGCGAAGGCTGTCGATGCACAACCGCAGGTACCGAAGGTTGTTCCAGCTCGGAATGACGATCGAGAACGGGCTCACTGGACTACCCCTCCGCGCTTGGCTCACGCCGGCTCGCCCCAGCCGGGACGCCCCGCAAGCGCCAGCAGGAACAGGCTCGCCACCGCCGGCCACAGCAGAAGCACGGTGTGCGTGAGGCCGTTGAAGTTCAGCAGCAGGCCGTACGGGCGGCCGAAGAGCCCCATCGGCGCGCGCGCATAGACGAGGTCCGGCGCGAACACCGTCGCGAGCAGCGAGGAGAGCAGCGCGATTGCAGCGAGCGTGACCTGCGCGGGCCGCGGCAGCCAGATCGCCATCGACAGCAGCAGCGAGCCCGCTGCCACGCCGAGGGAAACACCGGGAGTGAGCCAGTTCTCCCACGCCGCAGGCCGGAGCAGCACGACGGCCGCAACGCCCTTGACGATCAGCGCCGCGCCGACGAGCAGCAGCACGGCGCCGGCGACGAGGCGACGCTCGCGCAGGAGCAGCGCGAGAAAGAGCCCGACGCCAAGCAGCTGGAAAGCGCTGTGCGCAGCCTCGACAACCGTTGCGGCCACGTCCGGCACGGTGACCGGATCGCCCGCCCGTGGCACGAGGTCGTACATCGCAGCGAACAACGGAATCCCGGGATTCGCCTGGACGGCGAGCCAGATCGCGAGCAACGCGAGACCGAGGTCGCCGATCTTGCCGGGGAGGAACCAGCGCTCCCGCATTGCAACGATCGCCTCCTTCGTTGTCGTGGAACGCGCGAAAGCAACCGCGATCACGCTGCCGGTCGTTGCGCCCGCAGCGTTCGACAGCAGGTCGGCGACGCTCGCGTCGCGCGTTGGCAGGTAAGCCTGCAGCCACTCCATCGTGAACGAAAGGAGCGCCGCGGCGGCGAGCGCGGTGCCGACTTGCGCCGGAGCTCCCATCCTGCGCGGCACGAGCGCCACGAAGAACCCGAACGGGACGTACGCGAGGAAGTTCGTCGCGACGTCGTAGCGGATCCACTTCGGCGGCCACGTCGCAAAGAGGTAGAACGGCGCCCCGGAAGGCGGCGCAATCCAGGGCGCGAACGGCTGCAGGCTCGCGTAAACGATCGCCAGGCCGTAGAGCGTCGCGAGGAAGTGCGGAAGACGCGAGTGCGGTCGCGGTGCCGCCACGGCGACGGAAGGCTCGCGCTAGCGCGCCACGGCGCCAGGCGCCTCCGCTCCCTTGCTCAGCGACCGGCCTTGATCTCGGTCCACAGCTTGTTGCGCAGACGCCGTTGCGGTCCGGTCAGGTCCTGCAGCTGCTCGAGCTTCGCGGCGACCTCCTTGTCGGGAAAGATCGCCTGGTTCTTGAGGATCTCCGGCTTGATGTACTTGACGGCATCCGTGTTCGGGTTTCCGGAGCCGATCAGGTTGGTGACTCCCTCGGCCGAGTTCTTGCCGTCGAGCATGAAGTTCATGAACTTGAGCGCGAGGTCGGTCCGCGGCGCGTTCTTGTCGATGACCATGTTGTCGACGGCGAGCACTGCGCCTTCCTTAGGCATCCCCTGCAGGATCTTGAACGGGCGTCCCGCGGCCTGCGCGTCGAGGTTCGCCTGGAAGATGTCGTTCGAGTAGCCGTGAACGAGCCAGATGTTGCCGACGGTCAGCTCCTTGATGTACGACGACGCGTTGAACGCTGCCCAATAGGGCTTCGCCTTCTTGATGAGCGCGGCGGCCTCGTCCCAGTGCTTCGGATCGACGTCGTTGACCGAATACCCGAGGTACTTGAGCGCGGCCGCGAAGAGCTCGTTCGCGCTGTCGAGCACCGTGACGCGGCCCTTGACCTTTTCGAGGTACTTCGGATCGAAGATCACCGCCCACGTATCGGTCGGCAGCCCGAGCTCCTTCATCTTCTGGTCGTTGTAGCCGATGATCGTCGTCGACATCGCGTAGGGCACCGAAAACTTGTTGCCCGGGTCGAACGACGTATTGAGGTAGCGCGGGTCGATGTTCTTCTGGTTCGGGATCGCGCTCTTGTCGAGGGGCTTCAGCCTGCCGCTCTTGATGAGAGCCTGGACGGCGTTCGACGTGGGCACGTACATGTCGTAGCCCTTGGCGCCGGCGGCGAGCTTGGCGAGCAACTCCTCGTTGTCCGAGTAGTAGGTCTGGACGACGGTGCACTTGCACTGCTGCTCGAAGAGCTTGACCGTCTCCGGGGCGAGGTAGTTGTTCCAGTTGTACAGGTGGAACTCGTCCTTCGCGGCGGACGCCGAGGCCGCGAACGCGAGCGATGCGAGCAGAAGAACGAGACGTTTCATGTTTTCTCCGAGGGGGCGCCGACGAGGCTCGGCGACAGACGTGAGGCGATGATGATAAGCGCGAGCGTCAGCAGCATCAACAGCGACGAGACCGCGTTCACCTCCGGCGTCACCGCGATCTTGATCATCGAGTAGATCTGCAGCGGCAGCGTCACCGTGCCTGCGCCCGCCGTGAAGAACGTGATGACGAAGTCGTCGATCGACAGCGTGAACGCCATCAGCGCGCCGGCGATGACGCCCGGCATGATCAGCGGCAGCGTCACGTAGCGAAACGCCTCCCAGGGCGTCGCCCCGCAATCGCGGGCGGCTTCCGTGAGGCTCTCGTCCATCCCGGCAAGGCGCGCGCGCACGACGATCGCGACGAAGCCGATGCAGAACGCGATGTGCGCGAGCGTCACCGACACGAGGCCCAGCGTGAAGTTGACGAGCACGAAGAAGATGAGCAGCGACACCCCCATCAGGATCTCGGGAATCGCAATGGGGGTGAGGACGAGCAGCGGCAGGAGCCGCAGCTTGTAGCGATACATCGCGACGCCGGCCATCGTCCCGAGCGCCGTTGAGACGAGGCTCGCGGTGAGCGCGATCAGTAGCGAGTTCCCGGCGGCCGTCAGCATCTCGTCGTTGTGGAAGAGCTTGTCGTACCAGTCGAGCGTGAAGCCGACCCACTCGGCGTTCAGCCGCGAATTGTTGAACGAATAGAGGATCACGATGACGAGCGGGATGTAGAGGAACGCGTAGCCGACCCCCGCGGCGATCCACAGCCCGATCGGCTTCCTACGCACGCGCACTCCCGGCCGAAGACGGCGTCCCGAGGTTGCGCCGGCCTACCCACGCGGCGAGCCCCGCGATCACCACCGCAGCGACGGTGAG
>DASSGI010000326.1:0-5280 GCA_035857655.1 Casimicrobiaceae bacterium
TAAGGAATGGCCTGGCCGTGCTGGGGATCAGTGCCCCGGAGAAGATGTGAAACTGATCGTGTCCGAGGTCGCGAAATGAACGCACGTGCCGATCGCCGTCCCGCGCAGGCTGCGAGGCCTCGCACGCGCACGCGCAAATCCGGCTTCGGCGGCACCGTGCTGGGACTCTTCATCGGTCTCGCGCTCGGACTGGCGCTTGCCGCAGGGGTCGCGTTCTACCTGATGAAGGGCTTCAATCCGTTCCAGTCCTCGGCGCCGAATCGGGATTCGACGCGAGAGCCGGCAAAGGAGATGGCGAAGTCCGGACGCTCGGATGCTTCCGCGCCCGAGAAGCCTCGCTTCGATTTCTACAAGATCCTTCCGGGCGCCGAGGAGCCGAAGATCCAGACGAAGACGGGCGAGCGCGGCTCGGCGGACAAGTCGACAGCGGACCGTGCGGTCGCGCCCGACAAGGCCGACGCCAAGACGGCGGCCAAGGGCGACGCGCGTGTCGCGGCGAAGGCTGACACGGCTTCCACGGCCGGCGGAGCCGCATCGACCGCAGCAGCGGCGACGGCAACGAACGCGCCAACCGCGGACGCGAAATCCAAGGCGAGCTCCGATCGCTTCTGGTTGCAGGCGGGATCGTTTGCGAACCAGGCGGACGCCGAGGATCTGAAAGCGCGGCTTGCGTTCGCGGGATGGGAGGCGGCGGTCCAGCCGGCCACGTTGCCGGACAAGACGGTTCGCTATCGCGTGCGCCTCGGCCCCTACGACAATACCGACGCCCTGCAGCGCATGAAAACCGATCTCGCCGCCCGAGGCTTCGACGTCGCGGTGATCAAATTCTAGGACAGGCGACCTGCCCCCGCCGCCGAGCGACGCCCGCGGCGCGGAACTCGCTCGGCCGCAGCCGGACCAAGGATCGTCAATCGTTGATGGAGATTCGCACCATGCACCTGCTGCAAGCTCTCGCGCGCCGGCTGTTGCCCGTCGCTGTCGCCTTCGTTTCGGTGTTGTCGATGACCGCGGCGGCCCAGTCGGGCGGAGTGGAGGAAGGCCGGGAATACCTGCGCCTCAAGAATCCGCAACCCACCGAAACGGGCAAGAAGATCGAGGTGATCGAGTTCTTCTCGTACGGCTGCCCGCATTGCGCCGATCTCGAGCCGATCCTGCAGAACTGGATGAAAACGATGCCTGCGGATGTGCAGATTCGCCGCGTACCGGTCATGTACCAGGATCGCTGGATTCCATTGGCGAAGATCTATTACACGCTGGAGGCGCTCGGCGAGGAGAAGCGCCTCTCTCCCGAAGTCTTTTCGGCGCTGCACAGCAAGGGCGTGAGCCTGTGGCAGGACAAGACGTTCTTCGACTGGGCGGCAAGTCAGGGACTCGACCGGAAGAAGGTCGAGGACATGTACGGCTCGTTCGCGATCACCGGCAAGGTCAACCGTGCTCGCGCCGCGGCGGGAACCTATCAGGTTCAGTCGGTCCCGACCTTCATCGTCGACGGGAAGTTCGCGACGTACAAGGTGGCTTCGCATCAAGCGATGCCCGCCGCTCTCGATGCGATGATCGCGAAGGCGCGGGCGGAGCATCCAAAGACCTGACGGTCGTCCGGTGGCGACCGATCGCCGCGAAGACGCAGCGCAAGCGGCGAGCGCATCCGGTCGGACCGGCACTGCGGCACTCAACGTCTTCATCACCGGCGCGAGCAGCGGCATCGGCGCCGCGCTCGCGCGGCACTACGCGACGCGAGGTGCGAACGTCGGGTTGCTCGCGCGCCGTGCCGACGCTCTCACCGGCCTCGCGAGCGAATTGCCTTCGGAGCGCTGCGCAACGTATGCGGGCGACGTGCGCGATTCGGTCGCGCTCGACCGCGCAGCGCGCGAGTTCATCACGCGCTTCGGCGCGCCTGACGTGGTCGTCGCCAACGCAGGAGTCTCGCTCGGGGCGCTGACCGATCACGCCGAGGATCTTCCGGTCTTTCGCACCGTGATCGAGACCAACGTCATCGGCATCGTCAACACGTTTGCGCCGTTCGTCGCGGTGATGCGGGCGGCCGGTGGCGGAACGCTCGCGGGGATTGCGAGCGTGGCCGGATTTCGCGGTCTCGCGGGATCGGGCGCCTATTCGGCGTCCAAGGCTGCGGCAATCACGTATCTCGAAAGCCTTCGGCTCGAGCTGCGCGATTCGGGGATCGCCGTCGTCACGATCTGTCCCGGCTATATCGCGACGCCGATGACCGCAACGAATCCGTACCGGATGCCGTTTCTGCTCGATCCCGACAAGGCCGCCCGCCTGATCGCGCGCGCAATCGAGCGCCGCAAGCTCTTCTACGTGCTTCCGTGGCAAATGGCGATCGTCGGCTTCGTGTTGCGAAGGCTGCCTCGCCCGATCTACGACGCACTGTTCGCGCATGCGCCGCGCCGGTTGCGGCACAAGAGTTGAGGCGCGCGATTGCGCGATTGTCGCGATCGGCGCCGCAGAGGCGACAGGGTTCGCGTTCGGCGCGACGAGACAGGGTTCGCGTTCGGCGCGACGCGACAGGGTTCGCGTGCGGGCTTAGAGCGCCGCGAAACACGTCCGCCTGCGGGTACCCCACGCAGGTCGACGGGCGGACAAATATGTCCGCCGGGTCACCGCGTGACCCGCGACGGCGGACCGTGGCTTATGCGCCCGCACGCGAACCTCTGTCGCCTCTCGCCACGCCGGCCGCACCGTGATTCCGGGCGCTCTAAGCCCGACCGCGAGCCCTGTCGCTTCGTTCGAGCGAATGCTTTTTCGCGTGCACGCGCGATGAAAACGAAGAGGCCGCCGCAGGCGGCCTCGACTTGCAGCAACGAGACGTGCTTCGCGGGCGCTTACAGGGGCGCGCGGATGCCGACCGTGATCGCGTAGTAGTTGCCGTCGCCCTTCGCGGCGGTCGCCGATCCGTAGACGAATCCGGTGATGCCGCCGAAGTCGGCGCTCGCGCCGAGGTTGAACAGTGCATAGTTGTTGTCGGGCTTCTGCACGGGGATCGAATACGAGCCGCCGAGCGTCACTGACGACGCACTGACCGAGCGGTCGTTGTTGAGCGACTCGTATTCCCACGAAGCTCTCGCGAACGGGCGGATGCCGCCCATGTTGCCGGTCACCTGCCAACCGAGGCTCCACAACAGTTGGTCGGGCTTCTGCGCGTCATACATGAGCGCCGTGCTGTCCGCCCCGTTCTCGGCGTACGACTTCACCGTCGCCTTCGTGTATGCGACGCGAGCCCACGGTCCATGCAGTATGTCTTGCCATTGGAACCAGTACCCGCCGAGCAGGCGGCCCGTGTACTCGCTGCCGCGCGTCTGGCCGCTCTCGGTGCGCATCATCTGGTAGAGCGGAACGACGCGGTCGATGTCGGAGTAATCGAGCGAGCCGCCGCCGAACGTCGCGCCGAGGTACCACGGGCCGCTGCCGTAGCCGGCATAGAGCGTGCCGATCGGCTGGCGCAGCGTGTAGCCGCCGCCGGGCCCGCCGAACTCACCTTTCTGGTCGGCATAGGTGAACATCACGCCGACGAGGAACTGCTCGGAGACCTTGTAGTCGAGGCCGACCGAGACGGAGTTCTGATGACCCGAGCCATTCGTGGGGCCCGCGTTCATGTCGATGTTGCCGTAGTCGTACACCGCCCACGCTTCGATTTTGCTGCGCGGGCGCGGACCGAGCACGTTCGACCACATCCGTCCGTCAAGCGCGCGGAAGCTCGCTTCTTCGACGGCGAACGGCGCCTGTCCGAGCGCGGCGATCTGCTGCGGAGCGACGATGAACGAATACGCGTAGTCGGCGAGGAGCTGATGGCCTGCCGTCGTCGGATGCACGCCGTCGGCGAACAGGAACGTCTGCGGCGCCGCCGGATTGACGAGTGTCGACGGCGTGCACAACAGCGACGCCGCCACCGTGCACGCCGGGGTCGTCGTATTCAGGAAACCGTACGGAGCAGGGTTCGCGAGGACCTCGTTGAACAGCAGGAAAGTATTGAGGCGTATCGCCTGCACGCCCGACGCATTGAGCACTGAGTTGTACGTGGTGTTGAAGAACTGGGCGAGCTGAGTGATCGCTGCGGCCTGGCCGGAAGCCGTCCCTGCGGGCGTCTTTCCGATGTCCGGAAGATTCCACGCCAGGATGTACTTCGCGCCGCCTGCGCCGAGTGTCACGACCTGGGTCCCCAGCGCGACTGCCGCCTGGCCCAGCGCCGCCTGAACCTGTGCCGGGGTGGCCTGACCGGCCTGCAGCAGCGCGAGCTGAAAGAAGAAGTCGTTGCCGCCGCCGAACACCGAATAGATCGCCCTCGGATCGACCGCATTGGTCGCAAGGTAGTTCTGCACCTGCGTTGCGATCGGTGTCGCCGATCCGGTGGGCGGAGTCGGTGGAACGCCGGGAAGGCCGGTGACGCGAGCTCCGCCCTGCGCATAGTTGGTGCCGCCCGGCGTGTTCGACGGATTGGCCGTGGTCCCGAGCCTGTTTGCAAATACGGTTGCCCAGACCGGGCCGGGATTCGTCGTGAACAGTCCGGTGCCCGGCGGCAGGACGGGTTTGTAATACCCCGAGTCGGTCAGGCTGTCGCCGAAGAAGATGGTGGCGCTGGGCTGAAATTGCGCGGCGGCGGGCGAGGACAATGCGAAACCGATGGCGCCGACGAGCAGAGCGCGCTTGAACTTCTGCATAGAGGACTCCTCGGGATGGGCGGGTGGGGACGACCGGGAACGGCTGCGACGGATTCTAATCCAAATACCTGAGCCGCCGGGGCAAATTGGACGCAACTGCCGACGACGTAACGGGTCGTCGTTGCGTGAATGACGCGCGAAGCGTCAACGGGCTCGTGCTTCGGACCGTTCCTGGTCTGCGAGCCGGGAGAAGATGCGATGGATTGGGTTTCGTCGATATTCGATCGCGCAGAAGCGCGCGCCGCCGCAGACACGCGCGGGCTCGCGCTTTGCGTCGCGCTCGTCACAATGCTGTTCGCCGCAGGCGCATCGATCGCGCGCGCTGACGACGATCTGCCGGGACGCGTAGGGCGGATTGCCGAATTCGCCGGGCAACCTTTCCTTTCCGCGCAGGATCGCCCCGATGACTGGACGCCCGTCGGCATCAACTATCCGGTCACCTCCGGCGACAACCTCTGGGTATCGAGCGACGGGCATCTCGAAGTCGACTACGGCGGCGGCCAGTTTCGCCTTGCCGGCGATACGAACGTGAACGTCGCGCGCCTCGACGATCACCAGCTCACGCTGTTCGTTGCGAGAGGGCGGGTGATCGTTCGCGTTCGCG
>DASSGI010000327.1:0-6702 GCA_035857655.1 Casimicrobiaceae bacterium
GAAGGTGATCCGCGTCGACGATTTCGCGCAGGATCTCGGTGCTTCCGAAATGCGGATCGCGTCGCTCGACGCGCTCGCCTCCGAGCTCGCGGCGGTTTCGCCGGCGGAGCAATCGCACAGAGTCAAGGAAATAGCGCGCCACTGGGGTTGAGACGCCATGAACGAACCGATCTATGTCGTTGACGGCACCCGGACGCCGTTCCTCAAATCGCGCAATCGACCCGGACCGTTTTCGGCTTCCGATCTCGCGACGTTCGCCGGCCGGGCGCTGCTCGTCCGGCAGCCGTTTGCGCCGACCGAGCTCGACGAAGTCATCCTCGGTTGCGCAGCGCCGTCGGTCGACGAGGTCAACATCGGGCGCGTGGTCGCGCTGCGGATGGGTTGCGGGCTCAAGGTCCCCGGCTGGACGGTCATGCGCAACTGCGCGTCCGGGATGCAGGCGCTCGACTCGGCGATCACCAACATCCGCGCCGGACGCTCGAACCTCGCGCTCGCCGGCGGCGTCGATGCGCTGTCGCGCGCCCCGCTGCTCTATTCCGATGCGATGGTCATGTGGCTCTCGAACTGGTACGCGGCGAAAACGCTCGGCCAGCGCGCGGCGCTTGCCGCGAAATTCAGGCTCTCGTACCTCGCGCCCGTCATCGCGTTGATGAAAGGGCTCACCGACCCGATCGTCGGTCTGCTGATGGGTCAGACGGCCGAGAATCTCGCGTTCCGCTTCGGCATCACGCGGCAGCAGATGGACGAGTTCTCGGCGCGCAGCCACGCGCGGGTGCTTGCCGCGCAGAAGGCGGGGCACTTCGCCGGCGAAGTCGAGCCGCTGTTCGATTCGGGCGGCAAGCTCTACGCCGCCGACGACGGCGTGCGCGAGGACTCGACGCCCGAGAACCTCGCGAAGCTCAGGCCGTTCTTCGATCGCAAGTACGGAAACGTCACCGCCGGGAACAGCTCGCAGGTGACCGACGGCGCGGCCTGGACGCTGATCGCCTCGGCGCGCGCGGTGGAAAAGTACAAGCTCGAGCCGCTCGGACGCATCGTCGACAGCGAATGGGCGGGACTCGATCCCGCGCAGATGGGCTTGGGTCCCGTGCATGCGGCGACACCGATTCTCGCGCGCCAGGATCTGGGTCTCGACGATCTCGACGCGTGGGAGATCAACGAGGCGTTCGCCGCGCAGGTGATCGCCTGCGAGCGCGCATGGCAGAGCGACGACTACTGCCGCAACGAGCTCGGGCTTCCGCGCGCGCTCGGCGCGCTCGACGAAGCGAAGCTGAACGTCGACGGCGGCGCGATCGCGATCGGGCATCCGGTGGGCGCCTCGGGAGCGCGGATCGTGCTGCATCTGCTGAACGTCTTGAAGCGCACCGGCGGGCGCCGCGGCATCGCCGCCATCTGCATCGGCGGCGGGCAGGGCGGCGCGATGCTCGTCGAGCGCGTGTAATCGAGGAAGGCAACGCCGATGCAACACTGGACCCTCACGCACGATGCCGACGGTCTCGCGCGGCTCGTCCTCGACCGCGCCGGCGCGAGCGCGAACACGCTCGGCGCGCCGGTGCTCGCGGAATTCAACGAAGTGCTCGACGTCCTCGATCGCGATCCGCCGCGCGGTCTCGTCATTGCCTCCGGAAAGGCCAGCGGATTCATCGCCGGCGCCGACGTCGACGAATTCACGCAGATCACCGACGAGGCGGGCGCGCTCGCGCTGGTGAAGCGCGGCTGGGATACGTTCGAGCGCCTCGCCGCAGTCAAATACCCGACCGTCGCGCTGATCCGCGGGTTCTGTCTCGGCGGCGGCGTCGAGCTCGCGCTCTCGTGTCGCTATCGCATCGTCGTCGACGAGCCGGGCACGCGCCTCGGACTGCCCGAAGTGATGCTCGGCATCGTTCCCGGCTGGGGCGGAATGAAACGGCTACCGCGGCTGGCAGGGGCTCCTGCAGCGCTCGACCTGATGCTGACGGGACGCACGATCGACGCCCGGCGCGCGAAAAAGCTTGGCATTGCCGACGAATGCGTGCCGGCGCGGATCATGGAGAACACGGCGCGCGGCATCCTGAACGCGCTGCCGCCGCCGCGCCGCGTTCCGTTCCCGCTTTCGCTGACGTTGAACGGGTTGGGACGACGTTTGATCGCGGCGCAGGCACGAAAGCAGGTCGCGAAGCGCGCGCGGCGCGAGCACTATCCCGCGCCTTACGCGATCCTCGAGATCTGGGTGAAATACGACGGCAACGCGCTCGCGGTGCCGCCGTCCGATCCGGCGTCGATTCCGTCGCTGCTCAGCACGCCGACGGCATCGAACCTGATCCGCGTGTTCAAGCTACAGGAGCGGTTGAAGGGGCTCGGCAAGGAAGGCGACTTCAAGGCGGCGCACGTGCACGTGGTCGGCGCGGGAACGATGGGCGGCGACATCGCCGCGTGGTGCGCATTGCGGGGGCTTACCGTAACGCTGCAGGACCAGAACGCCGAGCGACTCGCGCCGGCGATGGGTCGCGCGGCGAAGCTCTTCGCCGATCGCCTACGTGACGCGAGACGCGTGCGCGACGCTTCGGACCGGCTGATCCCGGACGTCGCCGGAGACGGTGTCGCGCGTGCGGACGTCGTCATCGAAGCGATTTTCGAGAACGTCGACGCGAAGCGCAGCCTGTTTGCGGCGCTCGAGCGCAAGGCGAAGCCATCGGCGATCCTCGCGACCAACACGTCGTCGATTCCGCTCGAAGACATCGCGACCGCGATGAGCGATCCGACGAGGCTGATCGGGCTTCATTTCTTCAATCCGGTCGCGAAGATGATGCTGGTCGAGATCGTCCACGGCCGGCAGACGAGCGCCGCGCTGATCCCGTCGGCCGCCGCGTTCGTTCGCCAGATCGACAAGCTGCCGTTGCCGGTGAAGAGCGCGCCGGGATTTCTCGTGAACCGGATCCTGGCGCCCTATCTGATGACGGCGATGCGTTGCGTCGACGAGGGAATCGCGCCGGAGACCATCGACGAGGCGGCGCTCGAGTTCGGGATGCCGATGGGACCGATCGAGCTCGCCGATACGGTCGGCCTCGACATCTGCATGGCGGTGGGAAAGATGCTCGATCCGACCGCCACGCCGCCGAAAAAGCTGAGCGAGCTCGTGGCAAGCGGACACCTCGGACGCAAGACGAAGCGCGGTTTCTACGATTACGCCGCGGGCAAGCCGGCGAAGCAGCCGGCAGGCGCGGTGCCGGCAGGTCTTGCGCAGCGACTGATCGATCCGTTCGTTGCGGAAGCGCAGGCCGCACTCGCCGAGGGCATCGTCGCTGACGCGGACCTTGTCGATGCCGGGGCGATTTTCGGCACCGGATTCGCGCCGTTCCGCGGCGGTCCGCTGCATTATGCGCAACGCGCGCGAGCCACCGCGCAAGGCGAGGCGCGGATGCAGGCGCAACCGGGTTAGCCGCGCGGGCGGAACGCGCGGCGCCCGGGGGTTGTCCACGGCGCAACTGGTGTAGCATGCCCCGCGTGGAGCGACTGCAGAGCCGGCGCTCCCGGGGGTCCCGATAGGCAGAGTGAAGCGCGGCGCCGCGGGAGCGCGTCGCCGCAGCGTCACTGTCCGCGCGGAGGATATTCGTGGAAAAGATCTGGCTCAAGGACTATCCGAAGGGCGTCCCCGCCGAAATCGACGTGAACGAGTACGCGTCGGTGCGCGAGGTTTTCGAAGAGAGCGTCGCCAAGTACGGCGACCGCCCGTCGTACACGTGCATGGGCAAGTCGCTCTCGTTCGACGAGCTCAACACGCTGTCGGCGGCGTTCGGATCGTTCCTCCAGGCGAACGGCTGCGGGAAGGGCACCCGCATCGCGCTGATGATGCCGAACATCCTCCAGTATCCGGTCTGTCTTTTCGGCATCATTCGCGCCGGGTGCACGGTCGTCAACGTCAATCCGCTGTACACCGCCCGCGAGCTCGAGCACCAGCTGATCGACTCGGGCGCCGAGGTGCTCGTCGTCGTCGAGAATTTCGCGCACACGGTGCAGGAAGTCGTCGGCAAGACGAAGAAGCTCCGCCGCATTGTCGTGACGAGCATCGGCGAGCTCCTCGGGTTCAGGGGCATCGCGGTGGATCTCGCGATCCGCCACGTCAAGAAGATGGTTCCGAAGTGGCACCTGCCCGATTCGATCAAGCTGTCCGATGCGCTCTCCGACGGGCGCCGCCGCACGCTCGAGCGCATCGGGATCGGTCATGAAGACGTCGCGTTCCTGCAGTACACCGGGGGCACGACGGGTGTCGCGAAGGGCGCCATACTGCTCCACCGCAACATCGTCGCGAACCTTCTGCAGGCCCGCGCCTGGCTCCGGCCGTTTCTCGGCGAGAAGCGCGAAGTGATCATCACTCCGCTGCCGCTCTATCACATCTTCTCGCTCACCGCGAACTGCCTCGTGTTCATGACGCTGGGCGGCGAGAACATCCTCATTCCTAATCCGCGCGACATCCCCGGCTTCGTCAAGGAGATGGCGCGCCACAGGTTCACCGCGTTCACTGGCGTCAACACGCTGTTCAACGCGCTCATCAACAACGACGATTTCGCCCGCCTCGATTTCTCGGCGCTTCGCATTTCGTTGGGCGGCGGGATGGCCGTCCAGGAGGCCGTCGCCGTCAAGTGGAAGAACGTGACCGGCTGCACGCTGGTCGAAGCCTATGGACTGACCGAGACCTCGCCCGCCGCGCTCGTCAATCCGCTCGACATTCCCGCTTACAACGGCACGATCGGCCTGCCGATACCGTCGACCGACGTCGTGCTGCGCGACGACGCGGGGAAGGATGTGCCGCTCGGTCAAGCGGGCGAGATCTGCATCCGCGGCCCGCAGGTGATGGCGGGCTACTGGAATCGCCCCGACGAGACCGCGAAGGTCATGACGCCCGACGGATTCTTCATGACCGGCGACATCGGCGTGATGAACGAGAAGGGCTACGTGAAAATCGTCGATCGCAAGAAGGACATGATCCTGGTCTCCGGGTTCAACGTGTACCCGAACGAGATCGAGGCCGTGGTAGCGATGCACCCGGGCGTGCTCGAGTGCGCGGCGGTCGGCGTCCCCGACGAAAGATCGGGCGAGGCGGTCAAGCTCTTCGTCGTGAAGCGGGATCCGAGCCTCACCGCCGACGCGCTGCTCACGTTCTGTCGCTCGCAGCTCACCGGCTACAAGATGCCGCGCGAGGTCGAGTTCCGCACCGAGCTTCCCAAGACCAATGTCGGAAAGATTCTGCGGCGCGAGCTTCGCGACGAAGCGAAGAAGAAGGTCGCCGCATAAGGCGTTCCGCAACGAGGTACCGTCATGGACGAGGCTTCCGTCAGCCTTCCCGATCGCGAGCCGGCGTTACGCGTCGTGCCGCTGCCTTCCGACGTCAACTCCTACGGGGACATCTTCGGCGGCTGGGTGATGTCGCAGGTCGACATCGCCGGCGCCATTCCCGCCGCGGCGCTCGCGCGCGGGCGTGTTGCCACGGTGGCCGTCAACTCGTTCGTGTTCAAGAAGCCGGTGCTGGTGGGCGACGTAGTGAGCTTCTACGCGAAGATCACCCGGATCGGCCGGACGTCGATCACCGTCGACGTCGAGGTGTACGCACAGCGCAATCCGAGCGACGTCGTCTGCGTCAAGGTCACCGAGGCGTCGCTCACGTATGTCGCCGTCGGACCCGACCGGCGCCCGCGCGAGGTCCGATCCAAATGAGCGTCGCCGCGACGTTTGCCCAAAAACAACACCCCGGATACGAGTCGACCGCAAGCTCCGGCCGCGAACGCTCTGGCGCCCCGCACCCGGGTGTATAGTCGCCGCAGATTCGTGCGCCCGCCGCCGCTTTCGAGGGGCGGCCTGCAGCAAAATCCGAAGAAGTCGGCGCGCTTTGTCCTGAACCCGCGTCCCGAACACCAAACACGAGGAGATCGGCGATGACAACCCCGTACCAACGCACACGCATTGCCACGGCGGTGACCGGAATCGTGCTGGCGCTGAGCGCGGGGCACGCGTCGGGCGCCGCTTTCGCCTTGGCCGAGCAGGCGGTCATGGGACTCGGCAACGCCTTCGCCGGCGCTGCGGCGACCGCCGAGGACTCGAATACCGTTTGGTTCAACCCCGCAGGTATCGCGCGACTTTATTTCCCGCAGGTCGAGGCCGCCATGCACGTCGTTACGCCCTCGGCCAAGTTCAACAACCAGAACTCGCTTCCGGCACTGGGACAGCAACTCGGTGGTACGGGCGGCGACGCCGGCAGTACGGCGGTGGTGCCAAATGTCTATGGCACGCTCCCCATCAACGACGAATGGCACGTCGGCATCGGCGTCAATGTGCCGTTCGGCCTCAAGACCGAATATGACGACGGCTGGCTCGGCCGGTTCCAGGCGCTGAAGTCCGAGATCAGGACGGTCAACATCAATCCTGCCATCGGCTGGCGAGCAACGAAGGACCTGTGGTTCGGCGCTGGTGTGAGCTATCAGTACCTCAAGGCAACGCTGACGCAAAACGTCAATTACACCGGCGCGCTGGCGCAAGGATATGGTCAGGCCGCCGCAGCCGGAGTGATCCCGCCCGAGTCCGTCCTGCCGCTCATTGGAGCGACATCCGGCCTCCAATCGTTCCTTTCGCAGTCGGCCGACGACTATTCGTGGGGATGGAACGTTGGCGCCATGTACAGCTTCAACGGCGACGCGAACAACGACCCGGGTGCGTCGCGGATCGGCATCG
>DASSGI010000328.1:0-2768 GCA_035857655.1 Casimicrobiaceae bacterium
CGGCGCGCCATTCGTAGAAGCCGTCCGCGGGCACGAGGCAGCGATGGCGCTGGAACGCATTGCTGAATGCGCGGCGCTCGGCGACGGTTTCGGCGCGCGCGTTGATCATGCGCACGCCGATCGACGGATCCTTCGCCCAGCGGGGAACGAGTCCCCAGCGCATTCGCACGAGCTCGCGCTGGCCGTCATTGCCGACGCGAACGATCGGGACGTCGTTCGTCGGAGCGATGTTGTAGTGCGGATCGACATACGGCGGGTGGGCAAGGCCGAACGCGAGCGCGATTGCCGCCGGACTGCTGTGCAGCTCGTAGCGGCCGCACATCGTCAGCCGGCTGCGTGCGAGCCGCTTACGGTCTCGATGGACGCGGGTGCGGAATCCGACGCGGAAGCGAGAACGCGGCGCGCCGTCCTCGCGACCTGCAACGTATCCCAGTACGCGTAGGCGCCCACCGCAGCCGCGCCGACGAGCGGGATCCAGCGGCTCGCCGACGTCCCGACGACCCGCTGCGTGAGCGTGACGCCGAGGTTCCCGAGCACATTGGTGAGCGCCGTCGACGAAAGCTGGCGGACGATCGCCCGCTCTCCCGCGCGGACGGCAACGTCGCGCAGCACGTGGCTCGCCATGTGCCGGAACAGGCAATACAGCATGTGCGTCGTCGTGAGCTCCGCGGAGCGCCCGTGCAGCGCGAAAATGTCCGCGACCATCTGCCGTTGAATCTTCCAGATCAGGTAGAGGTCCGGCAGCACGGTCAGCATTCCGAGCGGACCCGGCGGGAGCGCAAGAGATCCCGAAAGCATGGCCGCCTCGCGCGCTGCGCTCCGCGCAACCTGATCGGCGGCGGTGCCGGGATCGTCGCTCGGCTCGACGCGTGGCGCAGGAACCTCGGCGATCACCCGCTCGATCACACCTGATACCGCCGCTGGCGCGGAGGCGCCGTTCGCCGGGATTGGAAGATCGGAACGATTCATTGCAAGGTGACCCCCCATCGCTCGCACGCGAGCGGAGCAAGCTTAGCGGTGTGCGAGCCGCGTGTCGAATCGCCCATCGGCGACCGCCGGTACAATGCGGGCGCGCGATCCGCCTCGCAACCTGCCGCAGGATAATTCGCTCGATGGTTCGCGGCGAACAATCGCGCCATTACGCTTTCGACAGCACGCAGTCCATGCGCATTTTCGGATTCGCCGGCTGGTCCGGCAGCGGCAAGACGACACTGATCGAGAGGATCGTGCCGGTGCTCGTCGCGCGCGGGCTTGCGGTCTCGCTGGTGAAGCATGCGCATCACGCATTCGAGATCGATCAGCCCGGCAAGGATTCGTTTCGCCATCGCGAAGCGGGCTGCACCGAAGTCCTGGTTTCGTCGGCGTCGAGATGGGCGCTCCTTCACGAGCTTCGCGGCGACGCGGAGCTCACGCTGGATCGTGCGCTCGCGCGCCTGTCGCCCTGCGATATCGCGCTCGTTGAGGGGTACAAGGCGTATCCGATTCCCAAGCTCGAAGTCTGGCGTGTACAAGTGGGCAAGCCACTGCTTCATCTGGGCGACGACCACATCATCGCCGTCGCGACCGACAGCCCGGAGGCGCTTCCGCCGGACACTTCGCGGCGCCTTCCGGTGTTCGCCCTTTCCGACATCGACGCGATCGCAACGTTCGTCGCGAATCACGCTACCGCCGGTCCGGTTCGCGATTGACTTCGCGGGACCTCGCGCGTACTTTGAACTCAACGTCGGCTGCATTGCCGACGCACGTGCGCGCTTCGGGTCCGCGAAGTGTTGTTGTAGGTTGCAATCGCTCTGATCCTTTCTTTTGAAAGTATGAGAATTCAAGGCACTGCAGCGCTTTTCTCGATTTCACTTGCACTGGGGTTCGCTGCCCCCGCGCAGGCTGACGATCGACCCGCTGCGCCTGCGTCCGGCTTCTACGGGGGCGTCTCGCTTCGCGACCGCGCGCAGGAGGGACTGGGCCTCACGATCGGCAATGCGAGCTCCGTCTGGAACCGCTTTGCGACGCCCACGGTCGACGACACGTCGACGCGTACGCTCGTTTTCGGCGGCTACCGCTTCCGTAACGACATCGCCGTCGAGGCGTCGTTCAACGCGATCGACAAGTACGCACTGAAGCCTGCCGATTCGATCAGCGGAGTCCCGGGCGTGGGATTGAACTTCGGTACGGGCAGTGGTTTCGCCGATGCGCCGAGTCGCATCTGGAACCTCGACGTCTACACGAGCTGGACGTTCTACCGGGCGTTCGCGCTCTACGGTCGGCTCGGTTACGCGCAGAGCGATGCGCCGCGCGAAGTCAGCGTCTTTACGCCCACGCCCGACATTCGCCGGCTCGGCGTCAATTACGGCGTCGGCTTGCGCTACGACATGAATTCGTCGCTGGGACTGCGCCTAGAGTACGGGCGCTTCGGCCGCTTCGCGGGCGAAATGGGCGCCGGATTTCTCCCCGAGAGCGACCAGGTCACGTTCGGCGTCCAGTTCCGGTTCTGACGCGCGCTCGCGGGCTCGGTCGCGAATCGGCGGTAAACTCGACGATTCTGCAGGAACCGCCCGCCGCTTTCGGTCGTTTCTGATCATGCGCGACTCCGACGCCTTCACGCTTTCCCTCGTTTATCTCGCGCGGTTGCGCGAAGCGTTTGGAAAGTCGTCCGAGCGCGCTGAAGTGCCTGCGGGTATCACATCGGTCGCCGCGCTGCGGTCCTGGCTCGCCGGGCGCGGCGGTGTCTGGGCGACCGAGCTTGCGCCCGGACGGGCGGTGCGCATCGCGGT
>DASSGI010000329.1:0-3789 GCA_035857655.1 Casimicrobiaceae bacterium
CGGCCGGCGCGATCGGCCGGAGGCCGGTCGAGTCCTGCAAGGGCTTCGCTGCTGATCGAATCGTTCAAGGGTCGGTTCGAGGTGGCGTCGAATTGTGCACAATCCTGCGCCATGAGTTGACATCTTGTCAACAAGTTTTTACGGATTGTGCGCAATCGGCCGACGAAGCGATGGGCGCCCCGGGGCACCGGACGCCAGATGGCCGGCAGCAGCGGTCGGGGGTAAACAAGAGGGACGCGCTGGGCCGGACAAGCGTCGGCAAGGGAGACCGAGCGAACCGGCCGGCTGTCGCCAGAGCGGTCGGCGCGCCGGAACCGGCGGATCAGCTCGGAACGCTCAGGTGCTCGGGGCGAAGGCCGGCGCGATGGCGCTCGACCATCATCGTATACGCGCGCTCGAGCGCGCGCGTATACGACGCGATGTCGAACAGCGGCGCAGTGAGACGATTTCGTTCGAGCCGCTCCCGGATCTCGCGCAGCTTCACCGGGTTCGTCGCGAGCTCGATCGCAAGCGCCTCGTAATCCGCGGGAATGCGCGCAATCAGCTCAGGGAGGCGTATCGCGCGAAGCAGGCTCGCCGCCACGCGTCCGGCGAACGTCTCGCCGGCGCAGGTGACGAGCGGGACGCCCGCCCATAGCGCGTCGCTCGCGGTCGTGTGCGCGTTGCAAGGCAGCGTGTCGAGAAAGAGATCCGCGGCGCGATGGCGCGCGAGATGCCCGGGAAGCGGAATGCGCGGCGCGAAGATCAGGCGCTCGGCAGCAACGCCCCGCTGGTGCGCTTCCTTTCGGAGATTCGCTTCCGCCCATTCGTTGTCGCGCAGCAGCCAGAGAACGCTGCGCGGCACGCGCAACAGAATCCGCATCCAACGATCGAACATCGCAGGCACGATCTTGTAGCTGTTGTTGAAACAGCAGAACACGAATGCGTCTTCGGGAAGGCGTTGGTCCGCACGCCGGATCGGGGCGTCCGCAATGGTTCGCTGCGTGTCGTTGACCTGATAGCTCTCCGGCAGATACGCGATCTTCTCGGCGTAGTGCCGCCGATCGCCTTCGGGAACGAGCGTCGCGTCGGCGACGAGGTAATCGAAATAGTCCGCGCCCATCGTGCCCGGGTAACCGAGGAAGCTCACCTGGATCGGCGCGGCGCGGCGCGCGAAGATCCCGGGTCGGCCGCTCTGCGAAAAGCCCTTCAGGTCGACGGCGATATCGGTCTCGCTCGCGATCGCCAGCGCCGCGATTTCGTCATCCGAGCGGTCGCGAACATCGAGGAATTGATCGAACGCAGCGATCAGCCTGCGGCGCATCGGCGTGTCGGTGGCGGGGCCGAACGAATAGGCAGTCAGTTCGAATTTCGCCCGGTCGTGCCGCTCGAAGAGCTCCGCGATCAAATGCGCGGTCGCGTGCTCGTGGAGGTCCGCCGAAAAATAGCCGATGCGTATCCTCCCGTGCGGCGGCGCAGGCGCCTCTGCGCGCGCGAGCGGAGCAAGCGGATATCGATCGTTGACGGCGATCTCCGCAGCTCGCCGCTGGAGCGCTGCGGAGCAGGGTGTCGCGAGGATCTGCCACGGAGTGGCCGCGCGCTCTCCGCGCTGGATCTTGCCGGCGAGGCGGACGTACTGGCTCTCGATGCGCGACCAGTCGCAGATCTGCATCTTCGTGTGCAGCCAGCTTCCGTAGACATAGGGGAAGTCCGGCTGCATTTGCAGCGCCCGCCTGTAGCTCTCCAGCGCTTCGGCGTAGCGCTTGAGGCCGTCGAGCACCATCGCGCGATTGACGTGCGCGTGCACGAGCTCGGGCTTGAGCGCGATCGCCTGGTCGTAGCTTTGCAGCGCTTCGTGGTCGCGCTCGAGAATGCGCAGCGCGACACCGCGGTTCGCGTGCGCCTCGGCGTAGTTCGGTGCGAGCGCAATCGCGCGATCGTAGCTCGCGACAGCGTCGGCATAGCGGCCGCAGTCGCGCAGCGCGACGCCCAGCGTCGTGCGGATTTCGGCGTCTTCGGGCTTGAGCGTCACTGCGCGTGCGAGAAGCTCCGCGCCTTCCTGCGGCCTTTTCGTCTGGACCGCGAGCGTGCCGAGCAGGTGCAGCGCGTCGAAATGGTTCGCGTTCGCAGTGAGAACTTCGCGACCGAGCTTCTCCGCGTCCGCCCATTCGCGACGCTGATAGTGAGCAAAGGCACGCTCGATGAGGTGCGCTTCGCCGGTCGCCGACGTCGCGTCGCCCGATGCTTCCGTCAATGCGGATGCCATGAATCCGCGTTCCCGAAAAAATTCGCGGCGCCGTCAGGGGCGCCGCGTCGTTTCAAAAATTCGCCTTGGGGCGAATCGAAAAGGGTGTTCCCCGCCTGTGCCGTGCTGCCCTCATCTTGAACCTGAGTTCAAGAGGGTCGCCTGCCGGAGCCTTCAGGCGCTTCCGCGTAGGAGCGCACACCGGCTCGCTTTGGCTCGGCAACCTCGCTAAGTTAGCATTGGTTCAAAGAGTATACGGACAACTCGAACACCGCAGGGAACATTGATCTTGATATATCGCGCGCGCCGACGGTGCGTGTCGGATCAGAGCAGCTTTTCCTGACCCGAAAGCGCCTGATCGATCGCGGAGCGCATGCTTGCGATTCTACGCCGCGCGGAGGGTGCGTCAATCTTCGTCGACTCGTCGGCGCCCTTCGCCGCAGTGCGCGCGCGGCGGAATTCGTGCGCGAGATTGAGCGCTGCCATCACCGCGACACGCTCGGTCGAATGGAGCTTGTGCGTGTCACGGATCTCGCGCATCCGCGCGTCGAGGAATGCGACGGCTTCGCGAAGCTCGTCCTCCTCGCCGGGCTTGCACGCGACTTTGTATTCGTGGCCCAGAAGCAAAACGTCGAGCGTTATCGTCGACCCGTTCGCAGCGTTCTTCGCTTTCATTCGGCGGTCTCGGGAAGCCGCGCGACGAGCGCGTCGAGGCGGCGCTTCGCCTCGGCGACGCGCTCGGAGAGCGCCTGGTTGCGCGTTTCCGCGGCGGTGAGACCGCGGCGAAGCGCCTCGTTCGCCGCGCGCAAACCTTTGGCGTACGCGAGGAGCGCCGCGAGCCGCTGCTCGAGCGCCACGATGTCGGACTCGAGCGTCGCGCTCGAATCGGGTTCGGGAGGGCTGGTGGGCGAGCTCATCGGATCACTCTAGTCTTTCGACACGCGCGACGTCAACCCGCAGCGATGCCCGTCGCAAGCGGCATGTAGCGGACTTCGACGACATCGATTTCCTCCATGCCGGCCGGCGTGCGCATCGTCACCGTGTCTCCCTCGCGCGCCTTGAGCAATGCGCGTGCCATCGGCGATACCCAGCTGATATAGCCGCGCGCCGTGTCGATCTCGTCGATGCCGACGATCGATACCGTACGTTGCTCGCCGCGCTCGTTGACGACGTCGACCGTCGCTCCGAAGAACACCTGGCCCGCCGTTTCATCGTCGCGCGGCGTCGCGGGATCGACGACCTCGGCGGCATCGAGGCGCTTGATCAGGAAACGGATCCGCCGATCGATCTCACGCAGCCGTTTCTTGCCGTAGATGTAGTCACCGTTTTCCGACCGGTCGCCGTTGCCCGCCGCCCACGCGACGGTGGCGACGAGCTCGGGCCGTTCCTTCTGTACGAGGTGCTCGAGCTCGGCCGAAAGCCGGGCGAATCCGCCGGGTGTAATGTAATTTCGTGCTCCGACAGTCAAGGGCGACATCGCCTCGACATCGTCGTCGGCGTCGCTCGTCTCGGATTCGCGCGTGAAAGCCTTGTTCATCGCTCGATCGATGCCCGGAATCGTCCCG